>JAYTHH010000418.1:0-2971 GCA_043732745.1 Rhodospirillales bacterium | reverse complement strand
TCACCCCCCTGTTCGCCGCCGCCGCCCTGGCCGAGCGCGACGGCGCACTGCGCGGCCCGCTGCACCGGCTGATCGAAGGCCTCGGCGTCGTCCCGGGCGCCACCGAAGACGACATCCCCCCCGCCCTTCGCGGCCGCCTCAAGGCACTGGACGTCCGCGCCGGCCGCTTCTCACTCTTTCTGCCTGCGTTGTTAAAACCCCGCGCCCGCACCGTGCGCGCCGCCCTGTGGGCGCTGGGTCACGGTCTGCCGGTTCCCGAATTACCGCCCCCCAGCGCCATCGCCTTGCCGCCGCAGTCCTGGCCCGACGGTTTCGCCGCCGCCATCGGCTGGGTCGATTGCGGCCCGGTGTTCCTCCGCCTCGACATCGCCGAGCGCATCGCCGCCGAGCTGAACTTCGCCGCCCGCGTCCGCCCGGTACCGGTGCCCCCCGATCTCGCCCAGCGCCTTTCCGTCCGCGCCGATCAACTCTCCGTGGTGCTTCGCGCGTTGGGCCTGCGGGTGAACCCCGCCATCACGCTGGGCGAAGCCGAATACGGCCCACCCGCGCCGCCAACCCTATCGCCGATCCGCCGCAAACGCGCCGAGCCCCCGGCCGCCGCACCGACCCCCTCCCGCGAAGGCCCCTTCGCCGCATTGGCAGCGTTACGACGTTGAAGGATGGGCGACGTTGAGCGGCGGCGAAGACCACGAATGGCAGCGTCTCGACAAATGGCTGTGGTGCGCCCGCTTCATGAAGCAACGCTCCGACTGCGCCCAGCTGGTGGCGGAGGGATTCCTCCGAATTAACCGCCAACCCACTGAAAAGGCGCATGCGAAGCTGCGGATCGGCGACTTCGTCACCTTGCCTTTGCGCGGCGACGTGCTCGTCATCGAGGTTCTCTCGCTCGCGGTGCGGCGCGGCCCGGCACCCGAGGCGCAGGCGCTATACCGGAAAATCGTTTCGTCGCAGCAGCCTTGCGCTGCCCCGGATATGACTGCATATCCGGAAAGTGGAATCCACCGAGACGTCAGGAGTGTGCGATGACCTACGTGGTCACCGAGAGCTGCATCAAGTGCAAATACATGGACTGCGTAGAAGTCTGCCCGGTAGACTGTTTCTACGTTGGCGAAAATATGCTCGTCATCCATCCAGACGAATGCATCGATTGTGGCGTCTGCGAGCCTGAATGCCCCGCCGAAGCCATTGTGCCCGACAGCGATGATCGTGCCGCCGCCTGGGCCGAGCAAAACCGTACCTATTCCGGCACCTGGCCCAACATCACCCGCAAGGGTGAGCCGCCGGCCGACGCCGACGAATGGAAGGACAAGCCCGACAAGGCCGCCTTGTTCTCGCCCGAGCCGGGCGTCGCCTGATAACCGGCTAAAACCGACTGAACGCGCGCCAGCCATGCACAACGCATGGCTGGCCCAGCGCATTTTGGCCAAGGCGTGCATGACGGCGTGTCTTTTTTGTGTTATGATTTCGCCATAGTCCAGACGCAGCGGCGTGTTATCAGCTTCCACAGGCTGGATTGCGTAAGTCCGAAACCGTCCACACGGCCCAGCCGGAGTATCCCTCCGGCATCTCAACATTGTTACGGACCAGCCACCCCCTACCGGAAAGGCGACCGCGCGCATGACCGAAACCTCCGCCCCCGCAGAAGTCCAGATCGAGAAAGCCCCGATCGAGGATCTGGTGGAGGCGCCAGCCGCACCCCGAACCGCAGCCGAGACCCGCGCGTCCTATTCGCAGCAGGGCATCAATGGCCGGCCGGCCCCGATTTCGCGCGCATCCAACAAAGACGAGACCTTCTCCGAGGCCGATTACGTGGTCTATCCCACGCATGGTGTCGGCAAGGTCGAAAAGATCGCCGTGGAAGACATCGCCGGCTACCGGCTGGAACTGATCCACATCACCTTCGAAGAAAACCGCATGACCTTGCGGGTGCCCGTCGCCAAAGCCCGCAGCGCCGGCTTGCGCCGCCTATCGACCAAGAAGGCGTATGACGAGGCCCTGGCCACCTTGAAGGGCCGCGCCCGCGTCAAGCGCACCATGTGGTCGCGCCGCGCCCAGGAATATGAGGCGAAGATCAACTCCGGAGACCCGATGGCCATCGCCGAAGTGGTGCGCGACCTGCACCGCAACGCCGGGCAGCCCGATCAGAGCTTCTCCGAGCGCCAGATCTACGAAGCCGCCCTCGACCGCATGGCCGCCGAACTTGCCGCCATCGACCAAACCGACAAGCCCACCGCGCTGACCAAGCTGGGCACCTACCTCAAGACCACCTGACACCCACAAGCGGCCGTCATTGACAGCAGTGACGGCCGCCTACCCCTCCAGCGCCTCGATCTCCTCCTCGGTGAACCCGAAATGATGCGCGATCTCGTGGATCATCACGTTGCGCACAAGCCGCGCGAGATCCTCGCCATTCTCCACCCACTCCAGCAGGATCGGCTGGCGATACAAAAAGATCAGGTCGGGCGGCCGGGCGATATCGCCCACGCTGCGCTGCCCAATGGGCGTGCCGGAATACAGCCCGGTCAGCTCCCACTCGCTGTCGATCCCCATCGCATCCAGAGTCTCGTCATCGGCGAATTCCTCAACCGAAATTCCGACCCCCTGCACATGCCTGCGCAGCGCCTCGGGAATTTCCAGCAGCGCCCGTTCGGCCAAGTTGGCAATCGCCTCGCTGTCGGGCGGCGTTGTATAGTCAGTCATACATGCGAATGAGCCACGCCGTGGCCCTTCGCGTCAAGGAGCCCGTCATGGTCAATCAACTCACCGAAAACGAACGCGACACGCTTCCCGAGGCCCTTCCGCGCTGGAAAATGGTAGCGGGCCGGGACGCCCTGCACCGCGCGTTCCGCTTCGCCGATTTCTCCCAGGCCTGGGGGTTCATGGCCCGCGTGGCGCTGTTGGCCGAGACTCAAGGCCATCACCCCGAATGGTCGAATGTCTACAACAAGGTGGACATCACGCTGACCACCCA
>JAYTHH010000417.1:0-2972 GCA_043732745.1 Rhodospirillales bacterium | reverse complement strand
GGTCGAACACCGTGGTACCGGTCTGCTGCAGCCTGGCGGTGGTGGCGTCTGGCAGCGTCAGGAATTTTTGAGTGCTCAGTGCTGCGTCGACGAGGGCTGTGATCTGATCACGCAGCGTGGGGGTTGGGCACCAGAAGGAAAGCCGAAAGCCTTGCACTTGCCTTCGGGTTTCGGTTTGGGTGGCCTGGTCGGCAACGACACGCGCAATGAGGCTTCCGCAGCCGGGGATGGTGAGGCTGGCACCTTGGATCTGGATCACGCGGCGGGGGCGGATATAGCTGGCGAGAATGCTGGCCACCAATTCTGCCGTGTCGCCCTTTCCAGTGCGGTGCACGAAGGCGCTGTTGTCGACGAGAACGCCGGCGATTTGGCCGGGTGCGGCCACGCCTGCGAATGTTGCCGTGCTGGCGGTAACGCTGGCGGTCATTGTGGGCAGAACGACCGATCCTGCCTCGGGCGGATCGAGGTAGCGGGTGGTGATGCGGGTGTGGCCTGGATCAGGAAAGATCGTAATGGTGACGACACCGGATGCGAGATCGGCGTTCAGGGCGGACTGGTTGGGCCAGCCACGATAGATCCGCACGATGGTGCCGGTGATTGACAGGGCATCGTTGCCGTTTGGGTAGGCGGTTGCCGTTATCAGGCTGGCGAGGCTGGTTTCGACGTCGGAGAGGTCGGCCATGGATGCCTCCTATGTGTTAGGTGCTGGCCTGGCGGACGATGAGCGTTGTGCCGAGGTCGGAAGTCTCCGCGCTGGCGATGATGCCGATACGGCCTTGATCGTCGCTGAGACGGTCGGTGGAGCGCAGTTCGAGTTTGAGGCTGGCGGGGAGCTGGATCTGCCAGGTTCCGACAGCGAGTTCGGCCGCGATGCCGGCCTGGCCAGTGCCTTGGGCGCCAAGTGATGTCATTGCGGCGGGCCAGCCTTCGGCGAGGGGGGTCTCGGTGGCGGCGATGGCGCCGCCATAGAGGTTGAGACCGGCAACGTTGGCGGTGCTCGGGCGGGTTATGGTGATGATGCGCAGGGCCCTGACGCAGAGCACCGGCAAGAGGGACTGTTGGGCTGCGATGTAGAATACGGCACCGTCTCTGGCGCGGCGAAGGATGTCGCCTGGGCGCGTGTAGGCGGCGTCGAAGAGGCCTTCCCAAAGCGACTGGTTCTGCTGCACCGGGCGGCGAAGGCTGCCGCCGATCGGCAGGAAGGCGGCGTGCAGGCGCAGGATGCGATTGGCGGGCGCAAGTGGGTTCATCGGTCCGGGAGGGCGGAAGAGGTCGCAGGTTTCGCCCGCGATGGCGGCGCTTCGGCCAGCGGCGCGGTGCAGGCGGTCCTGCAACTGGGCTGCTATCATCAGACGACGAGCCGGGTCCTGGTATCCCCCAACGACGGCCCGGGAGGGACGCCGAGGAAGCCACACAGGCGGCGGCGCCAATCGTCGAAGAGCCGCGTCCGTTCGGCAACTTCTCGGGCATTGCGGGTCCATGCGGCGGCGCTGTCGGTGTCGAGCGTGGCCGAAGCGTCGGTGACGGCGTGCTCGAGGGTGGCGAGGGTTTGGATGTAGGTGCAGGCGACGGATTCTTCGGCGCCAGAGAGGCGCTGGAGGCGATATTCGAGCATTCCGTAGGCCTGATAGAAGCGCCAGTTGCTGAAGCCGCCATTGCCAATGCCGTAGGCGGGGTAGCCGCAATGACGGCGCAGATCGGTCAATTCGTTGTCGCTGAACGGCATGTCGCTTCCCCCAGGTTTGGTCCCCCGCCCGACTGGACGGGGGTTGGCAGGCTGGAGGCAGCTAGCCGATATGCTCGATCATGACGGCGCGCTTGTAGGCGGCGTTGGTGGCGGTGGACACAGTGGTTGGGTTGGTTGTGGTGTCTGACGGGGCGCAGAAGCCGCCGATCCAGTACCAGCTCTGGGCGATGATCTGCTGCAGGCGGTCGATCGGTTCGCGGGTGACCATGGCGATGCCGTCGACCATGGAGATCAGACTGTCGTCCGGTGCCACGTCGGCTGCGGCCATGCCAGCGAAGTCACCTTCGATGAGGGCGCCCTGCCCCACGATGATCGGACGGCGGATGACGGCGCCGGAGAGTGTGGGGTGGGTCTGGACATAGGCCTCCGTGGTGGGGATGAAGCGCAGGCCGAGGAAGTCGTTGATCATGCCGCGCTGGAAGACCTGGTTGGCCGAAGTGGCGCCCTGGAAGAGCTGGCGGAAATCGTTGTCAGCAAAGAGTTGCCGCGCGCTGACGGGGTCGAGATAACAGTTGTAGACGCCGTCGATTTCTGGGACTGCGTTGAGGCGGAGTTGGGTGACGGCGTTGAGCAGAGCGCTCATCGTCAACGTGTCCGCCACGGTGAGGGCGGCGGACGTCAGGCGGCTGTTCGGCCGCATGATGGAACTGGCGGTCGCTGCGATGACAGCGTTGCCGCCGGTGCCGTCGGCAACGGTGACGGCGCTGCTGAAGGTCAGCACACCCGAGATGCCGGAAGGTGCCACGGAGCTGTTGGTGGAGTCCACGGCAGCACCGACGAGAGTGTATTGGTTGGCGCCGAAATTCACCGTGAGGCTGGCGGACCCGCCGACCGGAGTCTGCACGCCGTTCACGAAGACCGTTTGGAAGCCACGGATGTCATCGACCGAGACGTTCACGCCAGGGGCGCCAAGCGTGGAGCGGACACGGGTGTTGCCGCCGAAATACGGGTTGAACAGGGCGTTGCGGGCCAGTTCGTCAAGCGAGCGGGCAGCCTGTTCGCCGTTGATGGCGGCGTTGAGCAGGAACTGGCTGGCGATGCCGACACGCGAGGTGACCATGTTGAGGTCGGTGGTGGCGGCGTAGTGGTTCAGCGTAATGGTGAACTGCTCGACACCAAACGTGACCGGTAACAGGGGCAAAACCCGGGGTAGTTCCGATATTTGGGCTTGCCCCGGCGCGGTCCGGTACGATTCGGTTTTGGCATGGCGCCACCCGCAAAGCTT
>JAYTHH010000416.1:0-9828 GCA_043732745.1 Rhodospirillales bacterium | reverse complement strand
GGTCAATGACCGTCAGCCTGCGTCTCGGAACTGCCATCCAACCATCCTAAACTATCAGGACAGCCGGGGGTGTTCGCTACCAAACTTGAGTCCGCCCTCATATTCCAGAACAGCGGAATTGGACCCTTCAACTGTCCTGTAATGTCCTTTCGAAGTGTGGCGGACTGGATGTATTGCCCAAGCGGCACGTAAAGTGCCTCGGTAAGAGTGATTTCCTGCATTCATCGGGCCAGTCGCTTCTCCTCGGCGGTGTTGTCGCTATCGATCCAGGCGTCGCGCAATTGCTCCTGCTCGGGGTTCACCGGCCAGCCTCCGCGGTCTAACAGTTCCTTGCTGGCGCGGCGCTGCACCACGGCGCCCAAGTCCATCGACTGGTCATCTTTTTTGACGAGCTCACAGGTATAGGCTCTCACCGCACGGTTCGCCGGTGGTTTTTGTCAATCCGGTGTCGAAGCGTTCGTGAACGTGTCGATAATACGGAGTTGTTCGTATTTCAAAAATTGTCGGGCGGAGCTAAATGGGTATCGTCTGATGGTCGATCGCTTTGGAAACAAGTGATGCTGACGCAGAGAGTAGGTAAAATCACCTATTTACACGATGCCAGACTGATAAAGCTCGGAAAAATCAAGACATGAACGATATTTCTTCATCTCATCTGTTGATCGATCACCCCATGCTCTCTCTGGCATCAGCGTCCGCTGATGGCGTGACTCTGATTGCACAATCCGGCCTGTTCGACGTGGACTGGTATTGCCGGCGCAACTCCGATGTTGTGGCCAGCGGGCGCGATCCGGTGCTGCATTTCCTGCACCAGGGCTGGCAGGAGGCGCGCCAGCCCAATCCGTATTTCGACATCGAATACTATCTGGCCGAAAATCCGCAGGTGGCGGCGGCCGGCGTCAATCCCTTGCTGCACTACATCCTCGCTGGCGAGCCGGCGTTTCGTCCGCCGTCGCCGCTGTTCGATATCGGCTGGTATGCGGCGCAGCACGCCGTGCCGGCGGATTGCTCGCCGCTGGCGCATTTCCTGTCGCATCGGCTGTCTGGCACCGTGGGTCCGCTGCCGGAGTTCGATCCGGTCTTCTACCTGGCGGCCTATCGCGACATCGCCTCGGCGGGCAACGATCCGTTCGATCATTATCTGAACTATGGCTTTCGCGAGGGGCGCGATCCCTCGGCGACGTTCGACACCAAGTTCTACCTCAATCGCTATCTCGACGGGGATCTCGATCAGAACCCGCTGCTGCATTTTCGCCAGTGGCGGCACGCGCTGCGGCTGCACACCAGGCCACAGCCGGGCGAGGCCAGCGTGTTCGACCAGGTGCGGATCAACACGCGGCCCGGGCCGGATTTCGAGGAGTTCCAGCCCTTGCCGCGCGGCGCCGCGCGCCAGGCGAAGCTGCTGGCCTATTACCTGCCGCAATTCCATGCGGTGCCGGAGAACGATGCCTGGTGGGGCCGTGGCTTCACCGAATGGACCGCGATTGCCCGTGGCATGCCGCGCTTCCCCGGCCACTACCAGCCGCGCATTCCCCGCGACCTCGGTCATTACGATCTGACGGATACCGACGCGATGCGTCGGCAGATTGCGATGGCGCGCGACGCCGGCGTGTTCGGGTTCGTGCAGTATTTCTATTGGTTCAACCAAAAGCGCCTGCTCGACCGGCCGCTTGAGGCGTTCCTGGCCGATGCCACCCTCGATTTCCCGTTCTGCCTGATGTGGGCGAATGAAACTGGAGCCGGCGGTGGGATGGCTCGGACCAGGATGTGCTGATCAGCCAGGACTGGAACGCAGCGGACGAGCCGGCGCTGCTGGCGGAGTTCGCGCGGCATTTCGCCGACAAGCGCTATATTCGCCTGCAGGGCCGGCCGGTTCTGATGATCTATCGCGCCGGGCTGATCCCGGATTGCGAGGCCACCGTGTTGCGTTGGCGAGCGCAGTTTCAGGTCGAGCACGCGAAAATCCGATTTTGGTGATGGCGCAGAGCTTCGGCGAGCACGACCCGGCCGAATATGGCTTCGACGGCGCCATCGAATTCCCGCCGCACAAGTTGACCGTGGGGCTGGCCACCCGCAACCAGGAGATTCGCGTTGCGGATTCGGCCGCGCGTGGGCAGATCTTTGCCTATGACGACCTCGCGGCCGCGTCGCTGGCGGAACCGCCGCCGCATTTTCCACTGATCAAGACCGCGCTGCCGGACTGGGACAACGACGCCCGCCGCGAGGGTCGCGGCATGACGTTGGCCGGCGCGTCGCCGGTGAAGTATCAGGCCTGGCTTGCGGCGCTGGTGGATCGCAGCGCCGCCAATCCGTTCTTTGGCGAGCGCATCGTGTGTCTGAACGCGTGGAACGAGTGGGCCGAGGGCGCCTATCTGGAGCCGGATGTGCATTTCGGCGCCGCCTATCTGAACGCCACCGGCCGCGCCGTGGCCCGCCTGGCCTCGGTGGAGCACGCCGAGCCGGTGTTGCTGGTGGGGCATGACGCGTTCGCCGCCGGCGCGCAGATGCTGCTGCTGCAGATCGGCCGCCAGATGATGCAGGGCCACGGCATGGCGGTGGAATTCCTGCTGCTCGGCGGCGGCTCGCTGGAGGGCGCGTATGCGGCCCAGGCGCCGACGCATCTGGCGGAGGGCCGTCCGGCGCTGTCAGAGGCGATCGCCGCCAGCGTGCGGCGCGGGGTGACGCGGGCGTTGGTCAATACCAGCGTAGCGGCGCGGGTGATCCCGCTGCTGCGCCGCGCCGGGATCGAGGCAGTGCTGCTGGTGCACGAGCTGCCGCGGGTGATCGCCGAGCACAACATGCTGCCCGGCCTGCGCGCTGGCGCGGCCGAGGCCAGGCGTGTGATCTTTCCGGCCGGCTGCGTGCAATCGGCGTTCCCGGACGCGGTGTCGTTGGGCGATCGGGCGCGCATCCTGCCGCAGGGGCTGTATCGGCGCGTGGCGTTCGACGCCGATGCGCGCGACCGCCTGCGGTTCCAGCTCGGCGTGCGCGACGGCCAGGCGCTGGTGCTCGGCGCCGGCTATGGCGACATGCGCAAGGGGTTCGATCTGTTCCTGCAGGCCGCGCGGGTGGCGCGCAAGCAGAACGCGCCGGTGCATTTCTGCTGGGTGGGCGCCGTCGACCCGAAGCTGAACGCCTATCTGGCGCCGGAGATCGAGCAGGCGATGGCTGCGGGCCAGTTCCATCTGCCGGGCTTTCAGCAGGACATGACGCCATGGCTGAGTGCGGCGGATGCCTTTGCGCTGCCGTCACGCGAAGACCCGTACCCTTCGGTGGCGCTGGAGGCGATGGCATCCGGCATCGGGGTGGCCGCGTTCGCAGGTGCCGGGGGAATCTCCGAGCTGCTTGCCCATGCTGACGATGGGATGGTGGTGCCGATGTCCGACACCTCCGCCTTCGCCCAGGCAGTGATGGCGTTGGCCATGCCGCAGGAGCCCTCGGCGCGGGCGGCACGCGGCGCTGCGACGGCCGCGAAGTTCGACTTCGACGTGTATGTGGCGGAACTGCTGGCCGAGCTGCGGGCGCCGTCGCCGCGGGTGTCGGTGGTGGTGCCCAGCCACAACTATGCGCGCTTCCTGCCCGAACGACTGGCGTCGATCTTCTCCCAGACGCATCCGGTGGAGGAGGTGATCGTGCTCGATGACGCGTCGACCGATGATAGCGTGGCGGTGGCGACTGCCGTGGCGCAGGACTGGCGACGCAGCATCCGGCTGGAGGTGCGGCAGACCAATGGCGGCAACGTGTTTCTGCAATGGCGACGGGCCGCCGAGATGGCGCGCAGCGAGTATCTGTGGATCGCCGAGGCCGACGATGCCGCGCATCCGGAGCTGCTGGCCCGGCTGTCTCGTCTTTTGGCCTCGCATCCCGACATCGATCTCGCGTTCTGCGACAGCCGGACGATGAATGAGCGGAGCGAAACCCTGGCGTCCAGCTACAAGGATTACTACCGAAGCGCGCTGGGCGGCGGCGATGCCATGCTGGATCGGGACGCGGTGTTTTCGGCCGCCGGCTTCGTGCGCACACATCTGGCCGAACGCAACACCATCCTCAATGCCAGCGCGGTGGTGTTCCGCACCGCGGCACTGCGAGAAGCACTGGGGCGCTGTGCGGATGAACTCGCAGAATGGCAGGTGGCCGGCGACTGGCGGCTGTATGTGGATCTGCTGACCCACAGCACCGGCAGCGTGGGCTATCTCGCCGCCCCGCTGAACGTCCATCGCCGGCACGCCGCCAGCGCCACGGCGAGCCTGAAGCGGCCGGCGATGCTGGCGGAGATCGCCCGCATGCACGCTGTGGTGAACGATGTGTTGCCGGAGAACCGGGTACGCATCGCCCGCCAGGTCGCCTACTGCCAGACGCTGGAGCAGCCCGCATGACCGTCAACTGCGTGACCGCCTTTCATGCGGCCAGGCGCTCCAGCGCCGCTTCGATCAGGCCCGGTACGTCGCAGGCGGGGCATGGTTTGCTGAACAGATAGCCCTGCATCTCGTCGCAGGATTCCGCCACCAGCGCGATCAGCTGCGTCTGGGTTTCGACCCCTTCTGCCACGGTGGTGATGCCGAGGCTGGCGCCCAGCGAGGCCACGGCGCGCACGATGGCTGCGGCCTGCTGTCCGGGCAGCGCGCGGACGAAGGACTGGTCGATCTTGATCTTGTCGAACGGAAAGCCGCTGAGATAGCTCAGCGACGAATAGCCGGTGCCGAAATCGTCCAGCGCGATTCGGGCGCCCAGGCGTCGCAGCGCGTGCAGCGTGGCCAGGGTGGCGGCGTCTTCCTGCAGGCGGACCGATTCGGTGATCTCCAGCTCCAGCCGCGTGCCATCAAGGCCGGTGTCGGCCAGGATGCCGGCCACAGTGTCCGCCAGCCCGGCGCCAAAGTGGCCTGTGAACTGTTCGGGAGACAGGTTGACGGCGACGCGCACCGGCGCCGGCCAGGTGGCGGCTTCGGCGCAGGCGGTGCGCAGAATCCATTCGCCGATCGGTCTGATCAGCCCGAGCTGTTCGGCGAGCGGGATGAAATCGGCCGGCGACACCATGCCGCGCACCGGATGGCGCCAGCGCAGCAGCGCCTCGAATCCGGTGACGGCGCGGTTCTTCACGCTGACCAACGGCTGGTAGTGCACCTCGAACTGTCGCGCTTCCAAGGCGCCGCGCAGATCCAGCTCCAGCTCGTGCTGGGCCTGGGCCGTGCGGTCCATGTCAGCGGCATAAAGTGTGGCGCGGTTGCCCCCGTGGGCCGCCGCGCGGTGCATGGCCAAGGTTGCGTTGCGCAGCACATCGGATGGGCCGTCATAGGCGCCTTCAGCGCTATCAGGTGCGTCGTCGGGGCGGGCGATGCCGATCGAGACGGTGGCCATCAGGCTGCGGCCTTCGTGGCGGACGGGCGTCTGCAATGCGTCTATCAGCCGGGCGGCGAGGCGTTGTGCGAGGTCGGCCGAGGCCGGTGCCACCTGCAACACGCCGAAACTGCCGCCGCCCAGATGCGCCACCATGTCGCTCCCCCGCACGCAGCCGCCCAGACGTGTCGCAATCTCCTGCAGCAGGATGTCGCCGGTGCCGTGGCCGCGCGTGTCGCAGATGGCCTGGAAGCGGTCGATCTCGACACAGAGCAGGCTGAAACCATGCGCGCCCGGCTCTGGCCAGGCGGTCTGCATGGCATTGAGCAACGCATGGCGGTTGGGCAGATCGGTCACTGCGTCGTGGCAGGCCAGATATACCGCCCGCGCAGTGGCGGCCTCGCGCACCGTGATGTCCTCGCAGGTGCACACCCAGCCACCGGCTTCGAGCGGCTCCCATGCCACCGCCACCATGCGCCCATCCGGCAGCTGCTGGGCAAAGCTGCTGCGCGTGCCGGCACGCAGCAGATCGCATAGTTCGGCCATCAGCTGGTCCAGCGCCGCACCGGGATGGTTGCCGACGGCGATGGAGTGGGCCAGCACCTCGCGCATGGCGGCGCCGGGGCGGACGATGTCAGGATCGAATTTGAACATCGCACGAAGCTGGCGGTTGCACAGCACCAGGCTTAGCTCGGCATCCACCATCATCAGCCCGTGCGCCATGGTGTTCACCGCGGCATCCAGCCTGGCATGCGTCTCGTCCAGTTCCTGCCCGCGCAGGCGAACTTCCTCGGCGTCCTCCCTGTTAGAGCTGCGCCGCGGGAGACGGTTCTTTCGCAGGCAAGGTCTGAGCTTTGCGAAACGGGTATGGACGGTCGGGCGCGGCATGGACATGAAATCACCTACGGAATGATGCGCGTTTGGTGAGCGTGGTCTCACGCCACGATACATGTCCCGGCGAGCTTTCGGCTTCGTTAACGCGGCACAGATTCTTTTCGTAGCCGATCCAGTGCGCGTGGAACCCTTGCGGGTTCGGGCGGTTGAACGGACTGGCGTATGTGAATCTCGGGTGTCACGGCTTCTTTTTGCAAGAACCATCGGAGACTGTGGGGCCCGTCACATCCATGCCGCGAAACCAAACGTAGGCTTAAGGTGACCGTAACCCGTCGCACGAGCCCCGCGGAATGATGAGCAAGGAGTTGTCTCGATGTGCCACGCCGAAATCACACCGCGCTTCGACCAGAGCATCGTCTTCCCCGATGTGGATGCCGGCACGCTGGCACGTGAGGATGCTATGGGGCGCACGACCGCCGTGTCGCTGTGGCAGGATTATCTTCGCAAGGTGCTGCCCCCGGCACCGCGGGTCGGCCGGCACAGGATGCTGCGCCTGGTCCAGTTCTGACTCTCGCCGCGTCGGGGATGATGTGAACATCATCCCCGATCCTTAATGCTACTCTGCGGCCTGCACGTAGGCTTCAAGCGGCGCACAAGTGCAGATGAGATTCCGATCCCCGTAGACGTTGTCCACCCGCTTCACCGCTGGCCAGTATTTGGCCGATTTCACATAGGGCAGTGGGAAGGCCGCCTGGGTGCGCGAATACGGATGCGCCCAGTCCTGCGCCGACACCTCGGCCACCGTGTGCGGTGCGCTCTTCAGGGGGTTGTCCGTCTTGTCCATCGCACCCTGGCCGATCGCCGCGATTTCAGCGCGGATCTGGATCATGGCGTCGCAGAAGCGATCGAGTTCGGCCTTGGTCTCGCTTTCGGTTGGCTCGATCATCAGGGTGCCAGTGACGGGCCAGGACATGGTGGGCGCGTGGTAGCCGTAATCCTGCAGGCGCTTGGCGATGTCTTCCACCATCACGTTGGCCTCGGCCTGGAAGCCGCGGCAGTCGATGATGCATTCATGCGCCACCATGCCTGACGTGCCGGTGTAGAGGATCGGGTAATGCGGCTTCAGGCGGACGGCGATGTAGTTGGCGTTCAGGATCGCCACTTCGGTGGCGCGGGTGAGGCCGGCGGCGCCCATCATGCGGATATAGGCGTAGGAGATCGCCAGGATCAGCGCGCTGCCGAACGGGGCGGCCGAGACCGGGCCATAGCCGGTGGCCGGGCCGGCATCGGGGCGCGCCGGGTGGTTCGGCAGATGCGGCAGCAAATGCGCCGCCACGCCGATGGGGCCCACGCCTGGGCCGCCGCCGCCATGCGGGATGCAGAAGGTTTTGTGCAGGTTCAGGTGGCACACGTCCGCCCCGATGGCGCCGGGTGAGGTGAGGCCCACCTGCGCGTTCATGTTGGCGCCGTCCATGTAGACCTGGCCGTCATGGCTGTGGATCAGCTGGCAGATGTCGCGGATGGTTTCCTCGAACACGCCGTGCGTGCTGGGGTAGGTGATCATCAGCGCCGCGAGATTGGCGGAGTGCATCTCGGCCTTCGCGCGCAGGTCGTCCATGTCGATGTTGCCGGAACTGTCGCAGCCGGTGACGACCACGCGGTAGCCGGCCATGGTGGCCGAGGCCGGGTTGGTGCCGTGGGCGGAGCTGGGGATCAGGCAGATGTCGCGATGGCCCTGGCCGCGCGCCTCGTGATAGGCCCGAATGGCGAGCAGGCCGGCGAATTCGCCCTGGCTGCCGGCGTTGGGCTGGACCGACACGCCGGCGAACCCGGTGGCGGTGGCGAGCCATTCGGACAGGCGGGTGATGAGGGTGAGGTAGCCTTTGGTCTGGTTGGCCGGCGCGAAGGGGTGGATGTCGGAGAAGCCCGGGAGCGTGATGGGGATCATCTCGGCCGTGGCGTTCAGCTTCATCGTGCAGGAGCCGAGCGGGATCATCGAGCGGTTCAGCGCGATGTCGCGGTCTTCGAGGCGCTTGAGGTAGCGCAGCATCTCGTGCTCGGCATGGTAGGCGCTGAAAACAGCCTGTTGCAGGAAGATGGAGCGGCGGGAGAGCGTGTCTGGGATGGAGGTTGGGGCGCCTTCGAGCGTGCCGGCGACGAGGGCGGCGAGTTCGGCCAGGTCGGCGCGTGTGACTGTTTCGTCGAGAGCGATGGCAACGCCAGTGGCGTCTACGCGGCGCAGGTTGAAGCCAAGTGCCAGCGCGCCCTGCATCAGGGCGTCGGCGCGCGGGCCGGCCTCGATGCAGATGGTGTCGAAGTAGGCGGCGTGGCGCAGCGGGAGGCCGCCCTGGCGTGCGGCGTCGGCCAGCAGGCGGGCCTGCAGGTTGACGCGTTTGGCGATGCGGGTGAGGCCCATGGGGCCGTGCCACACGGCGTAGAACCCGGCCATGACGGCGAGCAGCACCTGCGCGGTGCAGATGTTGGACGTGGCCTTTTCGCGGCGGATATGTTGCTCGCGCGTTTGCAGCGCGAGGCGCATGGCGGGCGCACCGGCGGCATCCTGGCTGACGCCCACGAGGCGGCCGGGCATGGCGCGCTTGAACTTGTCCGACGTGGCGAAGAAGCCGGCATGTGGGCCGCCGAAGCCCATGGGCACGCCGAAGCGCTGGGCGGAGCCGACGACGACGTCGGCGCCCATTTCGGCGGGAGGCGTGAGAAGCGTGAGGCTGAGGAGGTCGGCGGCGACCACGGCCAGGGCACCCATTTCGTGGGCGGCGGCGATTTCGGCCGTGAGGTCGCGGATCTCACCTGTCGTGCCGGGATATTGCAGCACGAGCACGAACGGTGCGGCGGCGCGGATGGCGTCGGTGTCGCCGGGTTTGATGTCCACCAGCGTCATGCCCAACGGCCAAGCGCGGGTGGCGAGCACGGCGCGGGTCTGCGGATGCAGGTCGCTGGCGACCGCGATGACGTTGGATTTTGCCTTGGAGGAGGCGTGCGCCATGCTGACGGCTTCGGCCGCGGCGGTGGCTTCGTCCAGCAGCGAAGCGTTGGAGATGGCGAGGCCGGTCAGCTCGCAGATCATCGTCTGGTAGTTGATCAGTGCCTCCAGCCGACCCTGGGCGATCTCGGCCTGATAGGGCGTGTAGGCGGTATACCAGCCGGGGTTTTCCAGCACGTTGCGCAGGATCACCGGGGGGGTGTGGGTGCCGTGATAGCCCTGGCCGATCAGCGACTTCTTCAGCTCGTTGTGGCCGGCGAGCGCGCGCAGCTCACTGATGGTGGCGGCTTCGTCGATGGCGGGCGGCAGGTCCATCGCGTGTTGGATGCGGATGCCGCCGGGCACGGTGCGGGCGGCGAGGTCGTCCAGCGTGACGGCGTCGACGGCCTTCAGCATGGCGGCGATTTCAGCTTCTGACGGCGCCACGTGGCGGGCGACGAAGCTGTCGGCGGCCTCAAGGGCCTCAAGTTCGATAAGCGCGTTCATTATACTTCTTCCACAAACTTCGCGTAGGCGGCTTCGTCCATCAGGGCGTCGAAGGCGGCCTTGTCGGACAGGGTCATCTTAAAGAACCAGCCTCCGCCGGCGGCTTCGCGGTTGACCAGAGCGGGATCCTCGGTGATCCCGGCATTGGCTTCCGTGACGTGGCCGGCGAGCGG
>JAYTHH010000415.1:0-9842 GCA_043732745.1 Rhodospirillales bacterium | reverse complement strand
GCCTCCATCGCAGCGTCTCTCGAACGGGATGCAGCAATGGGTGCTCATCTTATCGAACAATCGGTTGCGGCCGCTGTGCGTCTGCTGATAGATGCACTGGCGGCCATGCTGCCAGCAACCTGCGCACGCAACCAGGCGCGCGAAGTGGCTGATGCGGTGCGCGGCCTGGTTGCCGACATGACCGGCGAGACCGTCATGCGGGTTGGCGTCGCGCATGCGCAGCACAATGATCTCAGGTCCGCCCTGATGTCACTGCCGCCACATCTGGCCCGACGCGTTGTGCTGTGCCCCACCGACGACGTGGCTGACGGCGACGCAACGCTTTCATGGGACCAGGGCACGGCGAGCTTCAGCGCCGGACGTGCCCGCCATGCCGTGATGGAGGTTCTGGCGGCGCTGCAGCTTATCCAGCCCGAACGCGACCCAGCTCCGCCCCACCTGCGCCCGCCCACCGTGTGCCCGCCCATCATGCGCAAGACCGATACACTGTTTGCAGTGCCGATTGAAGAAGGTGAAAGCATCGATGCCTGACGATATGGATCTGGCCGAACTCGGCGATACGCCCACAGGCCCTACAGATTCCGGCGCGCCGCGCAGCGCCCGGGACCTTGAGGCGGTCTATGACATCCCTGTCACCGTCAGCGCGGTTTTGGGAAAGGCCACCATGCAGGTCAGCCAGCTGCTGAAGCTCGGCCGCGGCGCCGTGGTCGAACTTGATCGCAAACTTGGAGAAGCCATCGACATCTATGTGAATAACAGGCTGGTCGCACGCGGCGAGGTGGTGATGGTCGATGACAACCGGCTAGGGGTGACCATGACCGAAATCGTAAAAACCGATCGATCGATGTAGGCCCGGCATGCGTGTGCTCATCATAGGCTCACTTGCTGGTCCCTTGGGTGCTGCGGCCCGGATCACGGTGGGGCGTGGCGCGAAGCTCGACCAGTGCGAAACCGTGGAGCTTGGGTTGATCAGGCTTCGCGGGCCGGCAAGGATAGACGTTGTGCTGTGCGATCTCTCGCAAGACCTGGCAGGACTGGTTCGCGCTCTGTCCACCGAACGGATGTCGGTTCCGGTGGTGGCCTGCGGGGTGAACGTGTCGGCCCATTCCGCCGCCCAGGCCATTCGCGACGGCGCCTGCGAATTTTTGCCGCTGCCGCCACAGGCCGATCTCATCACCGCGATCCTGGAAGCGGTGTCGAGCGACAGCCACACGCTGGTGGCGCGCGATCCCGCCATGCTTGAAACCTTGCGACGCGCCGAGCAGGTGGCGGGCGCGGATGCGTCGATCCTCGTTCTAGGCGAAAGCGGCACCGGCAAGGAAATTCTGGCCCGCCACATCCATCGTCGCTCGCGTCGGAACAGCGGACCCTTCGTGGCGCTTAACTGCGCCGCAATTCCTGAAAATCTATTGGAAAGCGAGTTATTCGGCCACGAGAAGGGCGCCTTCAGCGGTGCGGTGGCACGCCGGATCGGGAAGTTCGAAGCGGCCGAGGGGGGCACGCTGCTGCTGGATGAAATCAGCGAGATGGATATCCGTCTGCAGGCCAAGTTGCTGCGTGCCCTGCAGGAGCGCGAGATCGATCGTCTCGGCGGCAGCGGCCCGGTGCGCGTGAATGTGCGGATCCTGGCGACCAGCAACCGCGATCTTTTGCAGGATGTTGCCCACGGGCGCTTTCGCGAAGATCTCTATTTCCGGCTGAATGTCATCGCACTGCATATCCCCCCACTGCGCGAGCGCCCGCAGGACATTGCAGCACTTGCCGATCACTTCGCCCGCAAATATGCGGATGTGAACGGAGTGCCGTATCGCAGGCTGACCGATGCAGCGTTCGCCCAACTCAAGACCTCGCCCTGGCGCGGCAATGTTCGCGAGCTGGAGAATTCGATCCATCGTGCTGTTCTGCTGGCCACGGGCGAGATGATCGACGTGGAGGCTCTGGCAATCCCTGCAGTCAGATCCAGCAACATACCCAACACCCCTTCTTCCGCGCCATGCAGGCAGACAGTTGAGCCAGTCGGCGATATGGCGGCCCTTGTGGGGCGTCGGATGGAGGACGTGGAGCGGGACTTCATCATCCAGACCCTGCACCACACGTTCGGCAACCGCACGCATGCGGCCACCATTTTGGGTATATCCATCCGCGCCCTGCGCAACAAGCTGCGAGACTATGCGGCGCACGGAGCGGCCGTTCCGCCGCCCGGCGTCGGCGTGATGGCCTGATCGGTGGCTGACAGTATGTCCAACACGCTCGGCTCGATCAAAGATCGCCTTGCAAAATACGGACCCGGCACGGATGTGGGGCTGGCACTTGCCGTTGTGGCGTTGCTGTCGGTACTCATCATACCACTGCCCACCGTCATTCTCGATCTCGGGCTGGCCCTGTCGGTGACGATGTCGGTTCTGGTGCTGATGGTAGCGATGTTCCTGACGCGGCCATTGGATTTTACCAGTTTTCCCATGCTGCTGCTGCTGACAACGCTGCTGCGCCTGTCGCTGAACGTGGCGACCACACGGCTCATCCTGTCGCACGGCAACGAGGGGCCGAATGCCGCTGGTCATGTGGTGGCAGCGTTCGGCGGCTTCCTGATGGGCGGCGACGTCGTCATCGGGCTGATACTGTTTTGCATTCTGCTTGTCGTGAACTTCATGGTGATCACCAAAGGTTCGTGCCGCATTGCGGAAGTGGCCGCGCGGTTCAGCCTCGATGCGATGCCGGGCAAGCAGATGGCGATCGACAGCGACATGTCGTCAGGCATGATCGACGAAGCAACGGCACGCCGGCGGCGACGTGATCTCGAAGCCGAAAGCGGCTTTTACGGCGCAATGGATGGTGCTGCGAAATTCGTCCGCGGCGACGCGATCGCTGGGCTGATCATCACCACGATCAACATCATCGGCGGCCTTGCCATCGGCATCGTGCGCCATAGCCTGCCCTTCGCGGAGGCCGCCAGCACCTACACCACGCTCACGGTGGGCGACGGTCTCGTCTCACAAATTCCGGCTTTGCTGGTGTCCACCGCGGCGGGCATCGTGGTCACCAAGGGTGGAATGGAGGGCACCGCCGACGTGGCACTGATGCGCCAGTTGGGCGGGAACCCGAAGCCGCTGGCGATGGCGGCGGGTGCCGCTGCCGTGCTGGCGCTGATGCCGGGGCTTCCAGCCCTGCCCTTTCTGGCGCTCGCCGGGCTTGCCGGCGGCGGCGCCTGGCTGCGGCACAAGTCGCCAATTGACGATGACGTTCCAGAATTACCCCCCCCACCGCCACCATCCGAGCCGCCGATCACCGATGCGCTGCGGATCGATATGATCCGGCTTGAGCTGGGCTATGGGCTACTCGGCCTGGCCGGCGGAGATGCGCCACGCCTCACGGAGCAGATCCGGCAACTTCGGCGAACGCTGGCGTCCGAAATGGGCTTCATCATTCCGCCAGTGCGCATTCAGGACAACATGCAGTTGGGCTCGGACATTTATTCCGTCCGCATCAAGGAGATCGAAGCCGGCCGCGGCGAGCTGCGCCCGAACCTATTTCTGGTGATGGACCCGAAAGGCGGTATTCCCGACTTTCCTGGTGAGGCCACGCAAGAGCCTGCCTTTAATTTACCAGCGCGCTGGATCGACCAATCGCTGCGCGACGAGGCAGTGTTCCGTGGATGCACGGTTGTCGATCCATCAAGCGTTCTCGCCACGCATCTGACCGAGCTTATAAAGCAGACGATGGCGGAGCTGTTGAGTTTCGCGGAAACGCAGAAGCTGCTCGATGACCTTCCGCGTGAGCAGCAGAAGCTGGTGCAGGAACTGATCCCGGCACAGATCTCCGTCGGCGGCATCCAGCGGGTGTTGCAGATGCTGCTGGCCGAGCGTGTCTCGATCCGCGATCTGCCAACCATTCTGGAGGGCATCCAGGAAGCCTCGGCCGGGCAGATCCGGGCTTTGACGTCGATCGTGGCGCATGTCCGCAATCGCCTGGCGCGTCAGATAAGCGACAGCCATGTTGGCGGCTCCGGCTATATCCCCCTCGTCACGCTTTCCCCCGAATGGGAAACCGCCTTCACGGAATCTTTGTCCGGACCTGCGGATGATCGCCAATTGGCCATGGCGCCATCGCGGCTATCCGATTTCATCCAGCGGCTTCGTGCCGCGTTTGATGCCGCGGCACAGGCGGGGGAGCAGCCAGTGCTGCTCACCGGCGGGCAGATCCGCTTTCATGTGCGCGCCATCGTAGAACGCATTCGCCCGATGACGCCCGTATTGGCGCAAACCGAGATTTTCGCGCGTGCGAAAATCCGAACGGTCGGCAGCATCTGATGCAGGCAACCCCGCCGCGAGATATCGGATGCGGCTGAAGATCTATCGCGCACCCTCCATGGCCGACGCCATGCGGCAGTTGCGTGGCGATCTCGGAGCGGACGCTCTGATCCTATCCACATGCAAAGTCTCCGACGGCGTCGAGGTCACGGCCGCGATCGACGATACAGATTCTGCTCCAAGTATAGCTCCGATTCTGCGGCCGACCGATCCCGATTCAGTGCGCGGGCTTGCCTATCATGGCGCTCCCAACGGTCTCTCCCAGCGGCTGGCAGAAGGAAATCTGCCGAGCACACTCGCGTTGCATCTGGTATTCGGGGCCTTGCCGCTCGACCCAGGAAGCCAGCCGATCATCTTCAGCGGCCCTCCCGGGGCCGGGAAAACACTGACGGTGGCGCGGCTTGCCACACGGCTGGTTCTGGCAGGCACAAAGCCATTCATCATTACTGCAGACGGCAAGCGCGCCGGCGCAGCCGAGCAACTGGCCGCGTTCACCCGGCTGCTGGGCTTGGATCTGGTGGTGGCCAGTCAACCGGTGGCGCTGGCGCGCGCCTTGGCCCGCAGGCACTCCGGCGCCCCGGTCCTGATCGACATGCCAGGTGGCAGCCCATTCAACGAAGCGCAAAGCCTCGATCTCGCGGCTATGGCCGCCACGGCCGATGCGCGGATCGCCGTTGTGCTGCCCACCGGCCTCGATGCCGACGAGGCCTGCGAAATTGCCACCGCCTATGCCAAGGCCGGGGCCGAATACCTGATCGCCACCAGACTGGACGTATCGCGGCGGATCGGAAGCGTGCTGTCCGCCGCCATGTCCGGTCTGGCGCTAGTCGAGGCCGGTATTGGCGAAGGTGCGGCGGATGGCCTGGTCCCGATGACCGCCGCGTTTCTTGCGCAGAGGTTACTCGCCGTCCCGCCCCATCAGGAGCAGCACCGTTGAAGTCCGAGGACCGCCCCGCACGCGGCCGTATTGTCGCCATCGCATCCGGAAAGGGCGGCGTCGGCAAGACATGGTTCGCCATCACCCTCAGCCATTGCCTGTCGCAAGGCCGTTCCCCGGCTTTGTTGTTCGACGCCGATCTCGGCCTGGCCAATGTGGACGTGCAGTTGGGCCTGATGCCCGAACACGATCTGGGCGCCGTGCTGGGCGGGCGGGCCACGCTTGAGACCGCCTGCGTCCGCCATCCGGGAGGCTTCGACATTCTGGCCGGCAGATCCGGCTCCGGCGATCTTGCCTCGATGGACGGCGTGGCGCAGGACCGCGTGCAACACCTGCTGCACCGCGCCGCGTCCCGCTACGCCACCGTCGTCGTCGACCTCGGCGCAGGACTGGACCCGTTCGTACGCAGCATATCCGCCATGGCCGACATCGTTCTGGTGGTGGCTACCGACGAGCCAACCAGTCTGACGGATGCCTATGCCGTGCTTAAGCTGCACCAGCGCGATACCGCGCCGCGGGCGCCAACCTCACGCATCGTCATCAACCAGGCAGTATCACCCGGCGCGGGGGATAAAACCTACACGGCACTGGCCCGTGCCAGCCAGTCGTTCCTGGGGCACACACCCAAGTTGGCCGGCATCATCCGCCGGGACGACCGGGTGCGCGACGCCATCCGCCGACAGACCTTGCTGGCCATCCGCCATCCCGCGTCACCTGCTTGGCATGATGTGCGTGCGCTGGCCGCTACCCTCTGATGCTCAGTTACCGCTGCGGATCACCACGCCGAGCTCAAGCAATGCCTCGTCAACCGCCTGCACGAAGCGTTGCATGTCCTCCGGCGTCACGTGCCCGATGCAGCCTACCCGAAAGCTTGGCTCGGTCGTATTGTAGAAATTGCTGATCGTGAAGCCGCGGCGTTTCAGGGCGGCCACGAAGCTGGGCAGCGACCAGGCGGGGTCTGGCGGGGCGTGAATGTTCACCACGATCGGGCCTTGATGCGCCTCGTCCAGGCAGGGGCGCAGTCCCAGACGTTGCATCCCCTGCCACACTTCCCGCGCGTTTGCTTGGTAACGAGAGAGCCGGGGCCTCTGCCCGCCTTCGGCCTCGTAAAAGTCCAGCGCCAGATCGAACGCAACCACAGCCTGCGCCGCCGGCGTGAAGCGGAAGCTGCCGCCACCGTCGTGTTTCGCCTGCGCAAAAATATCTGCCAGATCGAAAGACCAGCTTCCGGCCTGCCCCGGTGCCAACAATCCCTCGTTGCGCACAACGATGAAAACCAGGCCGGGCAGGCCTTCGAGGCATTTGTTGCTGCTGAAGATGGCCGCGTCGATCTCGGGTTGTTCGACAAGGTTGAGCGGCAGGGCGCCAAATGCCGAGACGGCATCGAGCAACACACGGCGGCCTTCCGCCCGAACGGCCACACCGATGGCGCCGGCATCGTTGATCACGCCGGAACTGGTTTCGCTATAGACAAGCCCAAGATGGGTCGCGTCCGGCGCGGCGCGCATCGCGGCCGCAATCTGGTCCGGCGCCACGGGGCGGTTCTGATCCACCTCCAGCGGCACCGGCACGCGTCCGCATTCTTGCGCAAGACGCCCCATGCGCTCGGCGTAGGAGCCCGTCATGGGAATGACGATCCGGCCGCCCTCGGGCACAAGGCTGCGCAAAGCCGCCTCGGTGCCAAAATGGCCGCAGCCCTGCAGCGGCAGAGCCGTATGGGTTTCGGCACCGCCACCGGCGATCTCGCGCACACGCTGGCGCAGGCGCCGTGAAACCGTACGGAAATCGTCGTCCCATGGCGCATAGTCGACCGCCATGGCGGCGCGTACCTCGGCCCGGGTTGTCACGGGGCCGGGGATCAACAAAATCATCGTGAATGCCTTATTGCGATGCTGGGCTAACGTGCAGTCTCAGCGCGGAGACGACCGGGCATCGGCGATGCCCAGGACTGAAAGACAAGGATATTGCCATGCCAAGTTTTCTCCAACTTCCAGGCGGGCTACCCTGGTGGGCCACCCTGGCCATTCTCGTCCCCGCCGCACTTTACGGGCTGCTGTTCCTGGCCATGCCGTTCAGCGTGTTCGGGGTGAAGTCCCGGCTGGAGCAAATGGAGGCGCGGCTGGACGAGATCCAGGAGGAGATTCGCGGGCTAGCATTCCGGCTGCCCGAGCCATTTCAACAAACTCCTGTCCTGCCGCCGGCCAGCCCGCGCGTCTTGCCGGTGGCGAGCTTGGTCACGGCACCGCCAGCATATGCCCCGCTGCCCGAACCGCCAGAGAAGCTGGCGCGGCACCAGCCTGAGTTGGGCGTGCGGAGGCCAGCGCCCGAGCGTGGCGAAAGATTCGAACCGCGGCTCGACTGGCCGCGTTGAGATTACCAATGATGTGGCTGCCAAGCATGCAGGGGGAATGAACATGCGCGTCAGCGTCGTTCAAATGTGTCCGGGCCACAACAAGGCGAGCAATATCGAGCAGGCCGGCCGGCTGATCGAGGCCACTTCCGAAGATGGGTTCGATATCGTGAGCCTGCCGGAGATGTGGTCCTGCCTTGGTGGAAACCGCCGCCTGAAATTCGAGGAGGCGGAAGAATTTCCGGCGCTCGATTCCGGCGCGCCGGGCGGCACGGCGTATTCGTTTCTGCGCGACATCGCGATCCGGCTGGGTGCGATCGTGCATGGCGGCTCGATCGGGGAGCGCGGTACAGGGGCGGATGCGGGCCGATTGTTCAACACCACCTTGGTGTTCGATGCGCACGGACGGGAGATTGCGCGCTACCGCAAGATCCATCTGTTCGATATCACAACGCCGGATGGCATGGGCTATCGCGAAAGCTCCACCTACGGCGCTGGCCATGAGGTGGTGACGTATCCGGCGT
Organism: Rhodospirillales bacterium; assembly: GCA_043732745.1. Classification (GTDB taxonomy): domain Bacteria; phylum Pseudomonadota; class Alphaproteobacteria; order Acetobacterales; family Acetobacteraceae; genus CAIQQQ01. The sequence goes on along the minus strand of JAYTHH010000415.1, from coordinate 1,724 downwards.
CTGGCATGACCGTGGGCTGTGCCATCTGCTACGATCTTCGCTTTCCCGAACTGTTCCTGGCGCTGCGCCACAACGGCGCCGAGCTGATCTTCCTGCTTTCGGCGTTCACGGTGCCCACCGGTCGGGCACATTGGGAGGTGCTCATCCGCGCGCGCGCCATCGAGACGCAAAGCTGGATCGCGGCGCCGGCAACCTGGGGCGAGCATCAGGACGCCAAGGGTGAAAGACGGGTGACATTCGGCCACTCGATGATCTGCGGTCCATGGGGCCGCGTGGTGGCTGAGATGCCTGACGGCATCGGGGTGATCCATGCCATGATTGACCGTGCCGCCACCGCCAAGGTCCGTCGTGACATGCCGGTTCTGGAGCATCGCGCCGCCCGGCTACCGATTGCTTTTCTAGACGCCGATCGCGCGAAACCACCAGAGCCAGGCCGCACAGCTTGATCCCTCAACCCGTCAGCGCCGGAATTCTGGCGCGCAACATTGCCTTCACGGCATCTGCCACAGCATTGGCGCAGGAAAGCCTGGCGCGCCTCATCACGGAGCACGGCGATTGCGCGCCGGAAGTCGCCGATGTTATCGTGGCGTTGGGCGGTGACGGCTTCATGCTGGAGACGCTTCATCGCTTCCTCGGCCAGGATATCGCGGTCTATGGCATGAATTGCGGCTCCGTCGGGTTCATGATGAACGATTTCAGCGAGGTGGACCTGGTGGGCAGACTGTCCCGCGCCCAGGAGGCCATTCTGCATCCGCTGCGCATGACTGCGGTGACAAGTACCGGCCGCGTCGAGGAGGCATTGGCCCTCAACGAGGTATCCCTGCTGCGCGAATTGCGCCAAGCCGCCAAGATCCGCATCAGTGTGGACGGCCGCGTGCGCCTTTCCGAACTGATCTGCGACGGCGTTCTGGTTTCCACCCCGGCGGGGTCCACCGCCTATAATCTCAGCGCACATGGGCCCATCGTGCCGCTTTCCGCCAACCTGCTGCCGCTGACGCCGATCAGCGCATTCCGCCCCAGGCGCTGGCGCGGCGCGTTGCTGCCCAGCACCGCCGATGTGCTGTTCGAGGTTCTCGAAGCCGAAAAACGCCCTGTTGCAGCGGTGGCCGACGCCAAGGAAGTTCGCGACGTGGTTTCGGTGGCGGTCTGCGAGGATCGGTCGCTGCAGGCGCGGATCCTGTTCGATCCGGACCAGGGCCTGTCCGAACGAATTCTCGCAGAGCAATTCACCGTCTGACGCCGGTCAAGCCGCCGATAGCACCAGCGACTCAGCTGGCTGGGCCTCGAAACCACGGGCCGGCTCAGTGGCTGCGAGCGTGTCGTCCGCAGGTTCGCGCAGCATGTAGCCGCGGCCCCAGACCGTGCCGATCAGATTATCGGCGCCGGCCATCTGAAGCTTCTTGCGCAGCTTACAGATAAACACGTCGATAATCTTCATCTCCGGCTCGTCCATCCCGCCATAAAGATGGTTCAGGAAAGCCTCCTTCGTCAGCACCATGCCCTTGCGCAGCACGAGCAGTTCGAGGATTGCGTATTCCTTGCCGGTGAGATGAACATGCCGGTCCGCCACCAGCACCTCCCGGCTGTCGAGATTGAGGCGTAATTTGCCGATCTGCAGGCTGGGCTGATCATGTCCCGCCCCGTGGTGTAGCAACGTCGCTGCCGAGCAGGGCTGGTTGCTCGTTCAGGCTGCCAGGGGCGGCAGGCTGACGGCGAGATCATCG
>JAYTHH010000414.1:0-9843 GCA_043732745.1 Rhodospirillales bacterium | reverse complement strand
CAGAACGCGCGCTTTCATGCCACGTCGGGCGGAGCTGACCAAAGGTTTCGTCGAGCGTAGCTCGATGGAATGGTCAGCGGAGGGCAATCCATCGGACAGCAGTCGAAACCCCGACACAAAGGTGCGCAGCCGCTTCCCGACGGCTCATACCTGAGCGAACCGCGGCGACAACCCGCTCACGCAAGTCAATCGAATAAAGACGACCCATAGATGCTGGCCTCCACTCCAGCCAGCATCTTGAATCAGAAACTCTGCCGCGCCGGCATCCCAAAACGATTCAACTTAATACGATCAGGCTCTAAGGCTTGGGGGCGGGCTTTGCGGCCGGCTTCGGCGCAGTCTTGGTGGCGGACTTCGGCGGTGGGGCGGCGGGTTCAGCGCACTCGGCCACCGTCAGCACCTGGTCGAAATTCTTCGCCACCGCGTAATTGGCGAGATCGGTGCCGTTTTTCAGCGCCAGCACCTCATCATACATCGGCATCGCGGTCTTGCAGAAATCCGTGCCGTAATACGTGCCGGCCTGTGACATCGCGTTGATCTGCGACGTTTCGTACTCGTCCTGCTGCGACTGGCCGCGCTTTCCGTAGGCGCGGCTGAAATACGACCCCAGCGTCTTGTTCTGGGCGCCCACGTCATTGCGGAAGCGCACGGTGAAGCTGTTGAACTTCTCCCGCCCGTCGCAGGACAGCTCGGTGACCGACAACTGCATCCGCAAGGCGGCCATGGCGAACGCCGCCTTATCGGCCGGCTTGCCACAGGCCGGCGCATTGACGGCGGCAATCGATGGAGGCTTTGGACGCGCAATAAGCTGCGGTTCGGGCGCCTTCACCGGGCTTGAAGAGCATCCGGCGAGGCCAGCCGCAAGAATTGTGGCGAATACGATCCGCATGGATAACTCCGGATGGGAATGGCGTGGGGTGATGTTCGGGTGTTCCCGTGCCTTGTAGACCGCCGACCACGGCACGAGGCAACCCTAAATCCCACCTGTTACGCGCGGCGTTCGATCACGCAAGCCCAAATCTTCCTGGCCGTTTCCTGGCCGCCACACTTCTCTAGCAGATATCGCGCGCCGGGTTGGCCGGCGGCAGCGCGCCAAATGTCACTCATACGAAACCGCCGTTGATACATTCTTCATGTTTCAGCCTTAAGGCGCGTTGGTATGAGGGGGTTGCAAATCGCGCGGGCCTGTTATGCTTGGCTTAGTCAATGTCTCGACAGCCTGAAGGGCCCGTGTCGCGCGAATGCAACCGTCCGATCTCCTTGCCTTTCCCAACCCGTTCGATGCCTACCGCTCGGGTCCGTATTTCTGTGAACTCACACGGGATCGCGCGGATGGCGGCGCCGCTGCCCGCGTCCGCTCACGCATCGCCGCCATCGGCCTCGACGCGCTGCGGGCCCGCGCGGCCGCGGCCGAGAATGACCTGATCAATCTCGGCATCACCTTCACAATCTATTCCGACAATACTGCGATCGATCGCATCCTGCCGTTCGACTGCATCCCACGAATCCTCACGGCGGCGGAATGGCGCCAGATCGAGGCCGGTGTGAGGCAGCGCGTGACGGCGCTGAACGCCTTCCTGCACGACATCTACCACGCGCGCCACATCACCAACGACGGCGTGGTGCCGGCTGACCTGGTCTTTGGCAACGCCAATTATCGGCCTGAAATGGTGCAGTTTCCGGTCCGCTTCGGAACCTACGTCCATATCTGTGGTACCGACATCGTGCGTGACGAGCACGGCCGCTTCCTGGTGCTGGAAGACAATGCCCGCACTCCCTCCGGCGTGTCCTACGTGGTGGAGAACCGCCATCTGATGTCACGCGCCTTCCCGGACATTCTGGCCGGCATGCGGCTGCACCCGGTGGACGATTACGGGCGCCGCCTGCTGTCGGCGATGTGCGAGATCGCCCCTGAGGGCGTGGACGATCCGCAGGTGGTCCTGCTCAGCCCCGGCATCTACAACTCGGCGTATTTCGAGCATGTGTTCCTGGCCCGCGAGATGGGCGTGCCCTTGGTCGAAGGCGCCGACCTCACCGTCGAGCGCGATCGGGTGTGGATGCGCACCACCTCCGGCCTCAGGCCGGTGCACACCATATATCGCCGCATCGGTGACGATTTCCTCGATCCCACAGTGTTCCGGCCGGACAGCATGCTGGGCGTGCCCGGTCTGATTGGCGCCTGGCGGAAGGGCAACGTGACCTTGGCCAACGCCGTCGGCACCGGCGTCGCGGATGACAAGGCGATCTATGCCTACATGCCGCGCATCATCAAATACTACCTCGGCGAGGACGCCATCCTGCCCAACGTGCAGACCAATATCTGTCGCGAGCCGGAAGGGCTGGCCTACACATTGGCCAATCTGGACAAGCTGGTCATCAAGCCGGTTGGCGAGTCGGGCGGCTACGGCATAACCATTGGACCGCGCGCCACGGCGGCCGAGATCGAGGTCGCCCGTCTGGCGTTGATCGCCGATCCGTCCAACTGGATCAGCCAGCCAGTGATCAGCCTGTCGGTGGCGCCAACGCTGACCGAGGCCGGCATCCAGCCGCGCCATCTGGATCTGCGGCCGTTCGCCGTCACCGGCCGCGAGACCTGGGTGCTGCCGGGTGGCCTGTCGCGCGTGGCGATGAAGGAGGGCAGCCTGGTGGTGAACTCGTCGCAGGGCGGCGGCTCGAAGGACACCTGGGTGCTGATGGAGGACGAAGCCGCTCTGCTATCGGCGGTGCTGGCGGGGGAGATGGCGTGACCCGCGATACCCCGCTACTGGCGCGCTACGCCGAAAGCCTGTTCTGGATGGCGCGCTATCTGGAGCGCATCGAAAACCTCGCACGTCTGGTTGACGTGACGCAGACCTTCGAAAGCCCGGGCCGCGAGGCCGAATCCTGGCTGGCGATGATCCGCATCAACGCCGACGAGGAAGGCTTCGCCAAAACCGGCCTCGAGGTCACCGCCGACAACGTCAAGCGGTTCTACCTGCTGGACCGGAGCAATCCGACCGGCATCCCCATGAGCCTGGAGAACGCCCGGACCAACGCGCGCACCTTGCGTCCGCTGATCTCCACTGAAATGTGGATGCAGCTCAACGTGTTCCACCGCGACATGCTGGCAATCCATGAGGACGAATTGCAGGGCGACCGCCTGTCGCGCCTGTGCAGCCGCATCAAGGAAGGCGTGCAAGCCCATACCGGTATCACCGAGGGCACGTTTTTCCGCGACCAGGGCTGGCATTTCTACCAGCTTGGCCGGCTGATCGAACGCGCCGACCAGACCACGCGCCTGCTCGACATCCGCTATCACCTGCTGGTGCCAGGGGGTGTGCCAGGGGGCGTGCCAAGCGGCAACGAGGAGCGGCTGCTGGCGGAATTGACGCAGTGGGGCGGCGTGCTGCGCGCCGCGGCCGGCTATCACGCGTTTCGCCGTGTGGCCCCGCCGGGGTTCACGCCGGTCGACGTCGTCAGCTTCCTGCTGCGCGACAGCTCGTTCCCGCGCAGCGTGGCATTGTGCGTGGAGCAGATGGAGGCCCATCTCGGCCAGCTGCGCAGCCGCTACGGCCTGCGTGGCACGGTGGCGGCGCTGGAGCGGGTGGAGGAACTACGTGCCGGCCTGCTCGGGCGCGCGATTGAGAAGATCATCCGCGACGGTCTGCACGATTTCCTGGACGGCGTGCAGCGCGATCTGATCCTGCTCGCCGCCGAGATTGGGACCGCGTTCTTCCGCGACTGGCGCCCCTTGGCAGAAGCGCCCGAGCCGGCCTTGGTCCAGAGCCAATCCCACCAAATGTAGATTTAGGTTTCCTTTGCCTTGCGGCGTTCGGCCAAGGTCAGTTCGATCAGCTTGATCAGCTCGGCCGGCCGGAACGGCTTGCGCATCAGCTGCGAAGCGGGGATGGCGCCGGCGATCGCTTGCGGATCGGCATAGCCGGACACGAACAAAATCGGAAGATCCGGCCGCAGCGCAGCCGCTTGGCGGGCGAGCTCGGTGCCGTTCATCGTGGGCATCACCACGTCGCTGAGCAGCAGCTCGATGCTGCCGTCATGCGCCAGGATGGCCAGCGCCGCCTCGCCGCCATTGGCCTCGGTGACGTTGTAGCCCGAGCGTCGCAGCAGCATCGCCGTGGTGGTCCGCACCGCGTGATCGTCATCGACCACCAGCAGCGTGGCGGGCGTGCCGCGCACCGGCCGCGAGGCGGCGTGGGACGGCTTGCTTTGTTCTGCGGCAGCCTGGGCTTGGCAGGGAAGATGCACCTCCACCGTGGTGCCGTGGCCCGAAACGCCCTCGATGCGTGCCTGGCCGCCGGACTGTCGCGCGATGCCATAGACCTGGCTGAGCCCCAGGCCGGAGCCGGTGCCCGCCGGCTTGGTGATGAAATACGGATCGAAGGCCCGGCTGAGTATTTCCGGCGACATACCGGTGCCGGTGTCGCTCATGCGCAGGCACAGATAGCGCCCGGCCGGCGGCGCATCGGGGGCGGTGCTGTCGGCCAGCAGGTCCACCCGTGTGGCGATACGCAACGTGCCGCCTGACGGCATCGCGTCGCGCGCGTTGATGGCGATGTTGAGCACGATCAGTTCGATCTGCGCCGCGTCCACATGTGCGGAGGGCGCGGTATCGTCGAGATCGAGCACCAGGCTGATCTTTGGCCCCAGCGCACTGGCCAGCAGCGGCTCCATGCCGCGGATCAGGGCGCCGAGATCGACCGAACGCGGCATCAGCGGCTGGCGTCGCGCGAAGGCCAGCAGGTGGTTGGTCAGCTTGGCCCCGCGCTCGGCCGCGGCGCGCATGGTTGACAGTCGGTTGGCGAAGGCGGCGGCGGCGGGCTGGGACTGCATCAGCTCGATGTTGCCCAGCAGGATGGTCAGCAGGTTGTTGAAGTCGTGCGCCACGCCGCCGGTCATCTGGCCGACCGCTTCGACGCGCTGGGATTGCCGCAACGCCGCCTCGGCGCGTTCGCGTTCCTCCATCTGCAGCATCAGCCGCCCATTCGCGGCCTCTGCGTCGCTGCGCGCCTGCATCGACAGGGCGAGCAGGCCCTGCATCTCGCGCGAGCGGCGGGCGAGCAGGAACATCAGCCCGGCTATGGCAAGCGCGCAGCCGATCGAGGCGAAGGCGAATATCAGGGTCTGACGGCGCCAGCCAGCAAGCACCGCGTTCTCATCGACCGACACGGCCACCGCCAGCGGGACCGAGCGCAGCGCGCGAATGGACAGGATGCGCCGGGTGTGGTCCAGCGGGCTGTCCACCTCCAGCGTGCCGGCGTTGGTGTGCGACAGCACGTCGCGGAACGGCGGCAGGTCGGCGTGGCTCTGGCCATATACCTGGTCGTCGTGCGGGTAGCGCGCCAGCACCATGCCATCGCGGCGGTGCAGGATGATCGCGCCGGCCTCCGACAGGTCGACGGCCTTATAGAAGTCTTCGAAATAGGGAAGGTTCAGGAAGCCAATCGCCAAGCCGTCGAAGCGCTTGTTCGGCCCATCGATCCGTTCGGCGACCAAGGCGGTCCAGCTGCCGTCGTCCTGGCGCAGCGGCTCGCTGAACTGCATGCCTAGATTGGGGTCGGCCGCGTGGCGCAGCAACAGGGACTGGCCGACGGGCGGCAGGCTCTCGCCCGGCCGCGCGCGGGTGCTGATCAGGATGCGGCCGTCCGCATCGGCCACCTCCACCGCCAGCAACTGACGCACGCCGCTGATCCGGCGGCGCAGGTATTCGCGCGCGATTGCAGGCTCGACCTGGGGGCCGCGCTGCGGCTCCGCCACGCCGCGCAGGATGAAATCGATGGTCTCCATGGCGCGGCCGGTCTGCTCGGCCATCACCATGTCCAGCCTTGCCACCTGACGGTGCGTCTCCGCCAGGGTGGCGGCACGAAGCTGGGCCAGCTGCTGAAAGGTGACGCCCACGATGACGGCGAACACCACGAAGGCCATGATCTCAAGCGAGCGGCTGACGGAGGGGGCGAAATCCAGGCGTGTCCAACCACGTGCCGGCGCCTGATCGGGCGGGCGCGTCACAGCTGCGTGTGGATGCGCCTCTGCGCGTCCGGCGGGCTGATCGGTGGCTGGTGGCAAAAGAATGGCTCCGTGCGGGATAGCCAAGCCGCGCTTGACGCGACGTTTTAGCATGAGGACGTGGTCGATACGTCGACGCTATCATATTCTTATCGCGCTGTCGGCGCTGCGTCTTTTCACGGCTGTGATTTCGGCAGACGATAAGTTGGTCTGGCCAAAAGGAGAAAGCCGCATGGATGTCCTGTCCGAACCTCGCGCCGCCAGCAATTCCGGCATTGTGGCGCAGTATCGCGGCCGCACGCCGCGCTCGCGGGCGTGGGCGGAGGAGGCGGCGGTGCTGCTGCCCAGCGGGATCGCGCATGACAGCCGCCATGTGGACCCCTACGGCATCTATATCGACCGCGCTGCCGGTCCACATAAATGGGACGTGGACGGCAACCGCTATGTGGATTTTTTCGGCGGCCACGGCGCCCTGATCCTGGGCCATTGCCATCCGGACGTGACCGCAGCCGTGACGGCGGCCTTGCAGCGCGGCACCCAGTTCGGCGCCAGCCATGCCGCCGAGATCGCGTGGTCGCGCGCCATCCTGCGGCTGGTGCCGGCGGCGGAGCGGGTGCGCTTCACCTCGTCCGGCACCGAGGCCACGCTGATGGCGCTGCGGCTGGCGCGCGCGTTCACCGGGCGGGACCGGATGGTGCGCTTCAAGGGGCATTTCCACGGCTGGCACGACCATATGACCAGCGGCTATTCCAACCATTTCGACGGCTCGCCGACGCCGGGCGTGCTGGACGGGGTGGCCAGCGCCGTCACGTTGCTGATGCCCGGCGATATCGCCGAGGCTCAGGCGTTCTTTGCCAGCCATGGCAGCGAGATCGCGGCCGTGATTTTGGAGCCTACCGGTTCGAGCTTCGGCCAGGTGCCTCTGCGGCCGGAATTCCTGCACGAATTGCGCGCTTTGTGCGACGCGCATGGCGTGCTGCTGGTGTTCGACGAGGTTGTGACCGGGTTTCGCGCCACCGCCGGCGGTGCCCAGGCGGCGTTCGGGGTGCGGCCGGATCTGTCGAGCTTTGCCAAGATCGTGGCCGGCGGTATGCCGGGTGCAGCGGTGGCGGGGCGCAAGGATATTCTCGATCTGCTTGATTTCGAGGTGATGGCGGCGTCCGGGCGCGAGAAGATCGGCCATCCCGGGACGTTCAACGCCAATCCCGTTTCGGCGGCGGCGGGGATCACCTGCCTGGGCATCCTGACCGACACCGACGCCAATGCACGCGCGACGGCCACAGCCGGCAAGCTGCGCCAGGCGTTGAACGAGGTGCTGGCAGAGACCGACACGCCTTGGGCGGTTTATGGTACGTTCTCTGGATTTCACACGTTCATGAACCCGAACGAGCGGGCGATCGATCCGCTCAATTTCGATCCGATGTCCTGCACGTTGGATGAACTCAAGACACAGCCGAAGCATCTTGGCTCGCGGCTGCGAGTGGCGCTTTTGGTCAATGGCGTGGACACCAACGGCCGCATCGGTGGCTTCACGTCGTCCACCCACACCGATGACGACGTGGCTGAGGCGGCGGCGGCGTTCCGCGCCGCCATCGCCATGCTGCGGGCCGAGGGGGAGATGTGATGCAGCTGCGGCCGATCGGGCTGATCGAAACACCCTTCGGAAACAAGGCGGATTGTCCGCGCAACGGCCGCCAGATCCAGCCGCCGCCGGTTTGCACGGCGGTGGTGGACGAGGCGTTTCATTCGGGACTGGCGGGGCTGGAGGGGTTTTCGCACCTGATCCTGCTCTACTGGATGCACGATGCAAAGCCGATGGAGCTGCTGTTCACGCCGCCGTTCGACACCGAGCCGCGCGGAATCTTTGCCACCCGCGCGCCGTGGCGGCCCAACCCGATCGCATTGTCGGTGGTGCGGTTCGACGGATTTGACGGCCCGGGCCGGCTGCGTGTTGCGAATTTGGATTGCGTCAGCGGCACGCCTTTGCTGGACATCAAGCCTTACCTGGTGACCACGGACTGCGAGCCCGATGCCTCGATGGGCTGGCTGGCGCCGCACGCCACCAGATGCTGAGGGTCTTCCCGACGCGGCGATCCTCGGTCATCCTGCCCGCAACAAAGGGAGGTCGCGCATGACCATTAGAAACCGCGCCTATATCGTGGGCGCCTGGGAGCATCCGACGCGCAAGGCGCCGGACAAGTCGGTGGCGCAGCTGCACGCCGAATGCGCGCGTGGGGCGTTGGAGGACGCGGGGCTGACCAAGGACGACGTGGACGGGTATTTCTGTGCCGGCGACGCGCCTGGCATGGGTCCGCTGTCGATGGTCGACTATATGAACCTGAAGGTGCGGCACGTGGATGCCACCGATATCGGCGGCAGCTCGTACATTATGCTGGTGGCGCATGCGGCCGAGGCGATTGCCATGGGCAAGTGCTCGGTGGCGCTGATCACCCTGGCGGGGCGGCCGCGCAGCGAGGGCGTGGCGACCGGTACCCAGGCGCGCGGCGGCAATCCCAGTCAGCCGGACGTGCAGTGGGAATATCCGTTCGGTGTGACGGTGGCGAACGCCTACGGGCTGTGCGCGATGCGTCACATGCACGAATACGGCACCACCTCCGAGCAGCTTGCCTGGATCAAGGTGGCGGCGTCGCATCACGCCCAGTGGAACCCGAACGCCATGCTGCGCGACGTGGTCACGGTGGAAGATGTGGTGAATTCGCCGATGGTGACCGACCCGCTGCACCGGCTGGATTGCTGCGTCATTTCCGATGGCGGCGGCGCCCTTGTGGTGGTCTCGCCGGAGATCGCTCGCACCCTGAAGCGGCCGCTGGTGGCGGTGCGCGGGGCCGGGGAGGCGCCGAAGCACACGATGGCGGGGGACGTGGATCTGACGTTCTCCGGCGGTCGATGGTCCGGCCCGATCGCCTTCGCCGAGGCCGGTATCAAGCCGTCCGACATCAAATACGCCTCGATCTATGACAGCTTCACCATCACCGTGCTGATGCAGCTCGAAGACATCGGGTTCTGCGAGAAGGGCCAGGGCGGGCGGTTCGTGTCCGACGGCAACCTGATCTCGGGCGTGGGCAAATTGCCGTTCAACACCGATGGCGGCGGGTTGTGCAACAACCATCCGGCCAATCGCGGCGGAATCACCAAGGTGATCGAGGCGGTGCGGCAGTTGCGCGGCGAGGCGCATCCGAAGGTGCAGGTGCCGAACTGCGATCTTGCCCTCGCGCACGGCACCGGCGGCCTGCTCGGCACGCGCCACGGCTCGGCCACCCTTATTCTGGAGCGCCAGTGATGTCCGACGTTACGATGAAAGAGCGCGCGATTCCCGCGCCCACGCCAAGCCCCGAGACCAAGCCGTTCTGGGACGCCGCCGGTCACGGAAAGTTTGTCCTGCCGCGCTGCTCCGTCTGCGGGAAAACCCATTGGTACCCGCGCGCGATCTGTCCACATTGCTTCGGCGACTGCAACGAATGGGTCGAAGCCTCCGGCACCGGCACGATCTACAGCTATTCCGTGATGCGCCGCGCGCCTGAGCCCTACGCCATCGCCTATGTGACCCTGGCCGAGGGGCCGACGATGCTGACCAACTTGGTTGGCTGCGATTTGGACGCGCTGCGAATAGGACAGGCGGTCCGATTGCAATGGGTTCCCACCGAAGGCGGCCCGCCGGTGCCGTGTTTCACGCCAGCCTGAACGATACGAGGGAGATCTCGCATGCGGGTCCGAACAGCCTTTGTCCTCGGCGGCCTCGCGTTGTCGGCCGGCACCGCGACCCCCCTCGTGCCAGTTCTGGCGGCGAGTGCGGCGTTCAGCGGTGTTTTGCTGACCGAA
>JAYTHH010000413.1:0-9861 GCA_043732745.1 Rhodospirillales bacterium | reverse complement strand
CATCCTCGGCGCCATCCACCATGCCACCGGCGCCCGCATCACCCATCTGCCCGCCACGCCAGATCGCGTGCTCGCGGCGCTTCGGACATGACTGACATCGTCACCTGCGACGCCTGCCCCGTGCTCTGCCGCATCCGCCCAGGCCACACCGGCGCGTGCGACCGCTACGGCAACGTCGAAGGCGTGCTCACCCGAATGGACCCACACGTGGTCCTCACCCGCAGCCCCGACGCGGTGGCCTTCGCCGGTGCCGAATGGGACGGCAACCCACTGGCAGCGCGCGACCTGTTCCCCACCGGCATCGGTGCCGGCACAACCTACCCCGACTACAAGCCCGCCCCCTTCATCGTCAGCAGCAACATCGACGGCATCGACATGGTCACAATCGTCTCCGAAGGCGTGTTCAGCTATTGCGGCCTGAAGGTCAAAATCGACACCGACCGCCATCTCGGCGCCGAAACCGCCACCGTGCGCGCCCAGGGCGAGGCCGTCGGCCACGTCACCACGGCCGAATACGGCAGCCAGATGCTGAGCCTCGGCGGCGTGCATCATCTCACCGGCGGCAGCAAGCGCGAGGGCGTTGCCACTTGCCAAACCATGCTGTCCCTCGCCAACGGTTCGGCCGTCAAACTCTGCATCGATGGCGGCGCCGTCGTGATCGTCCAATCCGGCAATCCCCCCATCGTGAACGGCGTCGCCGAAATGCGCATGCGCGTCGGCTGCGGCTCGGCCACCATCGGCATCTTCGCCCCGCAATGGCAGCATCTCGCCGACGAGGTGATCGTGGTGGACGACCACATCACCGGCGTGCTGACCGAGCACCAGGCCGGCAAGTTTCTGGCCATGCGGCCGTCCGGCATTCGCGTCCGCGGCCGAAAATCTACACCTGGCCGCTACTTCCAGGTCGCCAACCCCGGCCTCGGCTGGGGCGGCACCGACATTACCGATCCGCTGTCGATCATCGAGCGCATCGACCCAAAAATAGCCTGGCCGGGCCTGCGCCTGATGATGGTGTCCACCACCGGCGAACACGCCGCCTGGTTCGTGCTCGACGACGCGCTGCACCCCGTGGCCGGGCCGATGCCCGATGCCGTGACAGCAGCCGTCGCGCGCATCGGCGAGAACTGCGAGCCGGCTTTGTGCAGCGTGTTGTTCATGGCCGGCGCCGGCGGATCGCTGCGCGCCGGCGCCACCGAAAACCCTGTGCTGCTGACCCGCGCCGTACAAAGTGGCCGCGCCCGCGTCACGTCCGGCGGCGCGCCGGTGTTCCTGTGGCCCGGCGGTGGAATCACCTATCTGGTTGATGTCGCCAGCATGCCCGGCCACGCCTTTGGAAGCGTGCCCACTCCCGCGCTGGTGGCACCCATCGAATTCACGCTGCCGCTGGCCGATTACGCGGCCCTGGGTGGTTTCATCGACCGGGTGCGTCCACTTGCAGACATCATCGGCGCGGCGCGACGCGACGTCCTGCCCGACGGCGTGGCGTTTCCCATACAATGACGCAGATCCGCATGCTGCCAGACGGCCGCCTGCATCTGCAGCACGGCCCGATCGACTGCCTCGCCCAGGCCTGGGGCGATGCGCGAGAGGTTGAGGCCGCCTATGCCCAGGCGGCTGCATCCTTCCCGGCGATTCTGCCGGAGTTGTGCGCGGAACTTCCGCTTCTGCGTCGTGCTCTGCCCTCGCCCGAACCCACCGGTCGCGTGGCGCTGTCGATGCACCGCGCGGTGCAACCGTTCACGTCGGGCTTCATCACGCCCATGGCTGCCGTGGCCGGTGCGGTTGCGGATCGCGTCCTCGCCACGCTGCTGGAAGGACGCACCCTGGCGCGCGCCTTCGTCAACAATGGCGGCGACATCGCGCTGCATCTGGCGCCTGGCCAAAGCCTGCGCTGCGGCCTTGTATCCGACCTCGCCCACCCCGCACTGGACGGCGCTTTTTCACTCGCTGCCAATTACCCCGCACGCGGCATCGCAACCTCTGGCCGCGCCTGCAAAGGCCGCGGCGGGCGCAGCTTCTCGCGCGGCATCGCCGACAGCGTGACCATCCTTGCGCGCAACGCCGCCCAAGCCGACGCCGCCGCCACGGTGATCGCCAACGAAGTCGACCTGCCAGGCCACCCTGCCATCCTCCGCCGTCCAGCCTGCGACATCGACCCGGACAGCGATCTCGGCAGTCTTGCCGTCGTCTGGGATCTCGGCACGCTCTCAGCGGCCGAGATCGCCTCCGCGCTGGACGCAGGCAGCGTTGTGGCGGATGATCTCATCCAGGCTGGGCATATACTGAGTGCGGTTCTGTGCCTGCGCGGGCAGAAGGTCGTGCGCCTCCAGACTCGGGTCCGCGCTCTGGAGTTGGCATGATCCGCAAGCTGCTTACCATCGTCGAGGAAACCCATCGCGAGGCTGGTGAAGCCGTTGCGCCGCCAACGCGCAAGGCGGCGGCGATCGCGGTTATCGACAACCCGTTTGCCGGCCGCCACGCTGCCGATCTTGCCGAACTGATTGAGATCGGTGCCATGTTGGGCCAACTGCTCGGCGACCGCGCTGTGGCGGCGCTCGGCATCCTTCCCGGTGACGTCCAAAGCTACGGCAAGGCCGCCATCGTCGGCGAGGACGGAGAGCTGGAACACGCTGCCGCCATTCTGCACCCCAAGATGGGCGCGCCCTTGCGCATCGCTGTGGAAAAAGGCGCCGCCCTGGTGCCAAGTGCGACAAAACGCGGCGGCATGGGGGCAGCCATCGACGTGCCACTCGGGCACAAGGATGCCGCCTATGTGCGCAGCCATTTCGACGCGATGGAAATCCGCGTGCCGGACGCACCCATGCGCGGCGAAATCGTGGTCGCCATCGTCGTCACCGATTCCGGCCGCCCGCTGCCCCGAATCGGCGGCCTGACGCATTCCGAGGCCGAAGGCCGCGACGGACTTCGCTGATCCATCTATGGAGACTTCAAACATGCAGCTCTCGCGCCGGACCCTGCTCGCAGCCTCCGCTACGCTCGCCGCCCCGTCGATCGTCCGTGCCCAAGGCTCCACGCCCATCCGCATTGGCGAAATCAACTCCTACACCGCCGCCCCCGCTTTCACCCTGCCCTACCGCCACGGCCTGCAACTCGCCGTCGAACAGATCAACGCTGGCGACGGGCTGCTCGGCCGCAAGATCGAACTGCTGATCCGCGACGACGCCGGCAAACCCGCCGATGCCGTCAGGCTCGCCGGCGAACTCGTCACCGACCAGAAGGTCGACATTCTCGCCGGCGGGTTCCTGTCCAATGTCGGCCTGGCAATCAGCGATTTCGCTTTAAAGAACAAGAAACTTTTTATCGCCGGTGAGCCGCTGGCCGACGCCCTGGTTTGGGAAAAAGGCAACCGCTACACCTTCCGTCTGCGCCCCTCCACCTACATGCAGGCAGCCATGCTGGTGGAGGACGCCGCCAAGCTGCCCGCCAAGCGCTGGGCCACGGTGGCGCCCAACTACGAATACGGCACCTCCACCGTCAAATGGTTCAAGCAACTCCTGCTCGCCAAACGCCCTGATGTGATCTTCGTCGCCGACCAGCTTCCCACGCTTGGCAAGATCGACGCCGGCGCCACCGTGGCAGCCCTCGAACAGGCCAAGCCCGAGGCGATCTTCAACGTGACGTTCGGCGCCGACCTAACCAACTTCGTCCGCCAGGGCAACACACGCGGCCTGTTCGAAGGCCGCGCCGTCGTCAGCGTGCTGACGGGCGAGCCCGAATATCTCGACCCGCTGGGCGAGGAGACACCGGACGGCTGGTATGTCACGGGCTATCCGAACACATCCGTCACCGACCCCGCCAACACCGCCTTCATCGCCGCCTACAAGGCGAAATATAACGAGCTGCCGAAGATGGGCTCCGTCGTCGGCTACGCGCTCATCGCCTCCATCGTGGCCGGCGTCGCCAAGACCGGCTCGGTAGACACCGAGGCAATGGCGACGGGCTTCCCCGGCGCCACCTTCCCCACGCCCTTCGGCAAGGTCACCTGGCGGCCCCAGGACCACCAATCCACCCTCGGCACCTATGTCGGCCGCACCGCACTGAAAAACGGAAAAGGCGCGATGGTGGATTGGCGCTACGTCGACGGCGCCGACGCGCTGCCCTCAGACGAAATAGTGAAAACCCTCCGTCCGGCATGACCTCCGGCGTTTGACCGCCTTCCTCATCCAACTCCTCACCGGCCTCGCCGGCGCCTCCTCGCTCTTCCTGGTGGCGGCCGGCCTGACGGTGATCTTTGGCGTCACCCGCGTGGTGAATTTCGCGCACGGCAGCCTGTTCATGCTCGGCGCCTATATCGGCTGGAGCATTCTTTCCCGATTGCCCCGCGACCCCGAATATTTCCTGCTCGGCGTCATACTCACTGGCCTCGCCACCGCCGCAATCGGTGCCCTGCTGGAAATGGCCCTGCTGCGACGCATCTACCGCGCGCCGGAACTCCTGCAACTGCTGGCCACCTTCGGCGTGGTGCTGATCCTCCAGGACGTCACGCAACGAATTTGGGGCCCCGCCGACCTCACTTTGCCGCGCGGACCCTGGCTGCGCTCCGCCGTGACGATCCTCGGCGAACGCTTTCCACTCTACGACCTCATCCTCATCGCCACTGGCCCGCTGGTGCTAGGCGCGCTCTGGCTGCTGTTCGCCCGCACTCGCTGGGGCGTTCTGGTGCGCGCCGCAACATTGGACCGCGACATGGTCGCAGCCCTCGGCGTCGACCAGCGCATGCTCTTCACCAGCGTCTTCGCCCTCGGCGCCGGCCTGGCCGGCATCGGCGGAGCACTCGTGCTGCCCCAAGGCTCCGCCAACCTGCAGATGGATCTCTCCGTCATTACCGACGCCTTCGTGGTGGTCGTGGTCGGCGGCCTCGGCAGCCTCACCGGCGCCTATCTCGCCGCCGTGCTGATCGGCGTGCTGCAGGCGCTGGGCATCGTGCTGCTGCCAAAGGCCACTTTGGTCGTTGTGTTCGTGGTGATGGCCTGCGTGCTGATCGTCCGGCCGAACGGCCTGCTCGGCCGCCCCCTCACCGCTACCCGCGGCGACGCCGCCTCTATCGCCGCCATCCGCCCAGCGAGCCCGGCATTGCTCTGGGCCGGCGCCGCGCTGCTGCTTGCCGCCATCGCAGCCCCCCTCATCGTGGCCCCGTTCGTCCTGTCGGTGCTGACGGAGATCGCCATCGCCATCCTGTTCGCAGCCTCGCTGCACGTGCTGATGGGTCCGGGCGGCATGGCAAGCTTCGGCCACGCTGCCTGGTTCGGCCTCGGCGCCTACGGGGCGGCGCTTGCGGTGAAATCCTTCGCCGTGCCGATGCCGATCGGCCTGCTGATCGCACCGATCCTCGCCGGCTCCGTGGCACTCACCTTCGGCGCCCTTGTGGTGCGCCTATCCGGCGTCTATCTCGCAATGCTTACTTTGGCCTTCGCGCAGATCGTCTGGGCGGTGGCGTTCCAATGGTCCGACGTCACCGGCGGCGACAATGGCATTTTGGGAGTTTGGCCCCCCGCATGGGCTGGGCCAGCGCCGTTCTACTGGATCAGCCTCGCCGTCTGTGTCGCCGGCGCGCTTATCCTGCGCCGCGCCCTCTACGCACCGTTTGGCTTCGCACTTCGGGCGTCCCGCGACTCATCATTACGCGCCGAGGCCATCGGCCTAGACCCGCACCGCCTGCGCCTGGCCGCCTTCACCCTTGCCGGCACCGCGGCCGGTCTGGCCGGCGGCCTTTCCGCCTATTCCAAAGGCAGCGTGTTCCCCACCACGATCTCAGTCAGCCATTCCGTCGATGCGCTCGTCATGGTCCTGCTCGGCGGCGTGCAGACCATGGCCGGGCCGATCATCGGCGCCATCGTCTATACCGGCCTGTTCGACGCGCTGCTGTTGGCCACCGATCTGTGGCGGGCGGCCTTGGGCGCGTCCATCCTGGCCATCGTCCTGCTGTTCCCCGCCGGCATCGCCGGCAGCCTCCGGCAAGACGCCTGACGATGCTGGTGGTACAAAATCTGTCGAAAACCTTTGGCGGCATCAGCGCCGTCTCCAGCGTGTCCTTCGCCGTCACCGCCGGTGAGATGCTGGCGCTGATCGGCCCGAACGGCGCCGGCAAATCTACCTGCTTCAACATGCTCGGCGGCCAGTTGCGCCCCGATGCCGGCCGTATCCTGCTGGCCGGAAGAGATATTTCAGCCAGCACGCCCCGCACCATCTGCCGCCTCGGCGTCGGCCGTACCTTCCAGATCACCGCCACCTTCGCCTCCATGACGGTGCGCGAAAACGTCCAGACCGCGCTGACCTCGTATCGCCGACAGACCTGGCGACTATGGCAGGCCGCCGACACGCTGCACACAACCGAAGCCGACGCGCTCCTGGCCCAGGTCTCGCTCTCCTCAGAGGCCCATCGCCCCGCCGGCGTTCTTGCCTATGGCGACCTCAAACGGCTGGAACTCGCGATGGCCCTGGCCAGCAACCCCAAACTCCTGCTGATGGACGAGCCCACCGCCGGCATGGCGCCCGCCGAGCGCGCTGGCCTGATGGCGCTGACCGCAGGCCTCGCACAGGCGCGCGGCATGGCCGTGCTGTTCACCGAACACGACATGGACGTGGTGTTCGGCACCGCGTCCCGCATTCTGGTGATGGATCGCGGCGAACTGATCGCCCAGGGCGACGCCGCCATGATCCGCGCCGACCCCCGCGTGCGTGCGGTGTATCTCGGCACCGGCATCAGCTCGGGAGGCCATTGATGCTTCGGGTTCGCGGCCTGCACGCGCATTACGGCCGCGCGCATATCCTCTACGGCATCGATCTCGACGTCGGCGAGGGTGAGGTACTCGTGCTGGTCGGCCGCAACGGCGCCGGCAAAAGCACCACGATGAAGGCGCTGATCGGCCTCGTGCCCCCCACATCCGGCGAAATAACGTTCCAAAACAACCAAACCGCCGGCCTCCCCCCCTACGCCATTGCCCGCCTCGGCCTCGGCTACGTGCCGGAGGAGCGGCGCATCTTCACCGACCTCACAGTTGCCGAAAACCTCGAAGTCGGCCGCCAGCCCCCCCGCGGCAACCGCCCGGCCTGGACACCGGAACGCCTGTTCGCCCTGTTTCCCAATCTCGCCAACATGGGCGCGCGCCCCGGCGGCCGCATGAGCGGCGGCGAGCAGCAGATGCTCACCATCGCCCGAACCCTGATGGGCAACCCCTCGCTGGTCCTGCTCGATGAACCCAGCGAGGGCCTCTCGCCGCTGATCGTGGAACAGATGTCGGCCGCCATCCTGGCGCTCAAGGCCGAAGGCGTATCGATCCTGCTGGCCGAGCAGAACCTGCACTTCTCTTCATTGCTCGCCGACCGCGCGGCCGTGATCGAGACCGGCCGCATCGTCTGGTCCGGCCCCATGACGACATTGATGCACGACGACGCAGTGCGGTCGGCTTATCTGGCCGTTTGACGCGCGGCGGGGTAATCAGCGCGCATGATCCGCACCAAAATTTTCACACATCCCGACGTCGCCACCCACATGCCCAGCCTGTCGGCGTTGCGCATGAAGGTCTTCCGCGCTTGGCCCTATCTCTATGATGGCTCCATGCCCTCCGAGGCCGACACCCTGTCCGGCTTCGCGATCAGTAAAACCGCCGCCCTCATCATCGCGTCAGATGGTGGCAACCCGGTCGGCGCCTCCACAGCGGTGCACATGACCGAGGAGGACGACCACATCACCCAGCCGTTCCGAGACGCCGGCATGGATCTCGGCCGGATCTGCTATTTCGGCGAATCAGTCCTGCTCGATGCCTATCGCGGCCAAGGTATCGGCGTGCGCTTCTTCGACCTGCGCGAGGCCCATGCGCGCAGCATCCCAAGTGTCAACACCACGATGTTCTGCGCCGTCGAGCGCCCCGACGATCACCCCCTGAAGCCACCCAGCGCCGTGCCGCTCGATGCGTTCTGGGCAAAGCGCGGCTACGCCCGCACAGACTTCACCTGCAAGATGAAATGGAAGCAGGTCGACACCGACGCCAAGGTCGAAAACACCCTCCGCTTCTGGTCGAAGTCGCTGGCATGAGGCCATCAGCGCCGTTGCGCCTGGGCGTCCTGCCCTGGCAGGTTCGCCCAACCCCGGGCCTTGACGCCTGGGCAACCCGTCTGGACCACGAAGTCTCCGTCGCCACCGCAGCCGGCGCGCAGATGCTGCTGATGCCGGAATACGCCCCGCTAGAAATGGCCGCCGGCCGCGTGCCAGACGTCGCAGCCGAACTGCGCCAAGCCTGTGCCCTCGCGCCGTCAGCCGTCGAACAGGCGCGCCAGATCGCCCAACGCCACAAAATCTGGCTGCTTCCCGGCACCATGCCGTTCGAACAGGACGGCATCATCCACAACCGCGCCCCGTTCATCGCCCCCAACGGCACCGTCGCCTTCCAGGACAAACAGGTGATGACCCGCTTCGAGGCCGAGCTCTGGCACATCAGCCCCGGCGCGCCCCCCGCAGTGTTCGACACCGACTTTGGCCGCATCGGAATAGCCATCTGCTACGATCTGGAGTTTCCCCCCTTGGTGCGCGCCCAGGTCGAAGCTGGCGCCTGGCTTATCCTCGCCCCCAGCTGCACCGACACACCGGCCGGCTTCAACCGCGTGCGCATCGCCGCAGCCTCCCGGGCCATGGAAAACCAATGCTTCGTGGCCGTCGCGCCCACCACGGGCACCGCCCCCCACATCGCAACGCTCGACGAGAACATCGGCGCCGCCTGCATTTTCGGCCCCGTCGATCGCGGCTTCGCCAACGACGGCGTCATCGCGCAAGCCGAGATGGGATCGCCAAACTGGCTGTTCGCCGACCTAGACCCCACCAGACTTGCCATCGTCCGAAGCCAGGGCGCCGTGTTCAATCACACCGACTATCCACCACCCCCACCCCCCTGCCGCGCAGCCGCCTTCGCATGACGCTGATCTACCTCATCGCCGGCGAACAAAGCGGCGACGTCCTCGGCGCAAGACTGATCCTATCGCTGCGTGCGGCACGCCCCGACCTCGAATTCGCCGGCATCGGAGGCCCCCTCATGGAAGCCACCGGCTTCTCCACACTGTTTCCCATGCACGAGCTCGCCGTCATGGGCCTACTCGAAGTCCTGCCCCGCATCCGCCGTCTGCGCCGCCTGATGCAGGATACCGTGGCCGACATCCACGCCCGCAAACCCGACATCGTCGTCACCATCGACAGCCCCGGCTTCAACCTCCGCGTCCTGAAACAGATCAAACAATTCCGCCGCGTTCACTACGTCGCCCCACAGGTCTGGGCCTGGAAACCAAAGCGCGTGCACGAATTCCCCGGCCTGTGGGACCGCCTGCTCTGCCTGCTGCCGTTCGAGCCCGACTGGTTCGCCCAACACGGCATCAAAGGAAGCTTCGTCGGCCACCCAGTCCTTGAATCCGGCGCCGACACCGGCAACGACACCCGCTTCCGCCTCCGCCACAACCTCGCCGAAACCGCCCCGGTCCTGATCCTGATGCCCGGCAGCCGCCGCAGCGAGGTCCCGCGCCTGCTCCCGGTCTTCGGCGAAACCCTCTCCATACTTGCCGCCCGCATACCCGGACTAGTGCCGGTGGTCCCCGTCGCGAGCGCAGTCGCCGACACAGTGCGAAAGGCCACCTCCACCTGGCCGGTCCAGCCGATCATTGTCACCGAGTTGGACGACAAGCACGACGCCTACGCCGCCGCCGCGGCCGCGCTCACCAAATCCGGCACCTCCACCCTGGAACTCGCTTTGGCCGGCGTGCCGATGGCCGTCACCTATCGGGTCAACCCCATCACCGCCATCATCGCCCGACGCATGATCAAAATTCCCTACGTGGCGATGGTGAACCTCCTGGCCG
>JAYTHH010000412.1:0-2999 GCA_043732745.1 Rhodospirillales bacterium | reverse complement strand
TCACGCTCACCATCGTGGCGGTGTTCGCGCCCGTCAGCTTCATGGGCGGCATTCCCGGCCAGTATTTCAAGCAATTCGGCCTGACCGTTGCCGCCGCCGTGCTGGTGTCGCTGCTGGTGGCGCGCCTCATCACACCGCTTGCCGCCGCCTATATGCTCAGGCCGCACCGCGATGCCGGGCGCGATACGCCAGACGGCTGGATGATGCGCACCTATCTGCGTGTGCTGCGCATGACCATCTCGGCGCCCAAGCGTACGCTGATCGCAGGTATCATCCTGTTCGCCCTTTCTCTCGCGTCGACCACCTTGCTGCCCACCGGCTTCCTGCCGCCGCAGGACAGCAGCCGCATCGTGATGTGGCTGGAACTGCCCCCCGGCGCCAATCTGGAGGCGACCCGTATCAAGACCGACGAGGCCGCCATGGTGGCGCGCCAGATCCCCGAAGTGGCCTCGGTCTATGTCGTCGGCGGCGCCACGCCCACAGGCCAGAGCAACGAAGTCCGCAAAGCCACCATGAAGGTGAACCTGGTGCCACGCGGCGACAGGCAGCGTTCGCAAAAGCAGATCGAGGCCGAACTGTCCCGCAAACTCGCAGGCGTCGCCGATTTGCGCGGCTGGTACGTGAACGAACGCGGTGAGCGCGAATTGGCTGTCACCATGAGCGGCGACGAGCCGGCGGCGCTCGAACGCGGCGTGGCGTCCGTCGAAGGTGCCATGCGCCGCATGCCCGGCTTCTCCAACGTGGCTGCCAATGCCGGCGTGCTCCGGCCTGAACTGCGCATCATCCCGCGCGGCGAGGAGGCGGCGCGGCTGGGCATCTCCACCGACGTCATCTCCCAGGCGGTGCGCGTGGCCACCATCGGCGACATTTCCGCCAACCTGGCCAAATTGCGTATCGGTGATCGGCTGATCCCGATCCGCGTGCAGGTGGACGAGGCTCTGCGCACCGACCCCACCGAGATCTCCTCGCTGACGGTGACCAATCCGGCCGGGCTGTCGGTGCCGATCTCCGCCGTGGCGGACGTCACCACAGGCAGCGGCCCATCCTCGATCGAGCGTTTTGATCGTCGGCGCCGCGTGGTCCTGGGCGCCGATCTGGCCCGCAATCTGGCGCTTGGCGACGCACTGAAGGGCGTTTACGGCTCGCAGGAGGCAAAATCCCTTCCCGCCGGCGTGAAATTAGTCAATGGCGGCGACGCCGAGATCATGGCCGAGGTGTTCTCCGGATTCGCCCTGGCGATGGGCGCCGGCCTGATGCTGGTGCTGGCGGTGCTGGTCCTCCTGTTTGGCGGCGTGTTCCAGCCGCTGGTCATACTACTGTCCCTGCCGCTCTGCCTCGGCGGCGTCATCGGCGCGTTGGTGCTGACGGGCGATCCGATCTCGCTGCCCGTCGTGATCGGCATCCTCATGCTGTTGGGCATCGTCACCAAGAACGCCATCATGCTGGTTGATTTCGCCATCGAGGAACGCGCCCGCGGCGTCGACCGCGTGACAGCGATTCTGGACGCCGGCCGCAAACGCGCACGGCCGATCGTGATGACGACCATCGCCATGGTGGCCGGCATGCTGCCGAGCGCGCTGGGACTGGGCGACGGCAGCGAGTTCCGGGCGCCGATGGCGGTGGCGGTGATTGGCGGGCTGATCGTGTCCACCGCGCTGTCACTGTTGTTCGTGCCGGCGTTTCATATCGCGATGGACGATCTGTCGAATTTCCTGCGGCGGATGGTGGTGGGGAAGAAGGCGGTGTCGGTGCGGAAGCTGCCGGATTTGGTGTCCCACGCGGATTAGGGTTGGGTCATTGCGAGCCGCCGCTTGGCGGCGTGACAACCCAGAGCCACTCGCCGCATCGCTGGCTGGGCTAATCCGCCCCCCCAACCCCAAAATGCGCTGATCCAAGCCTAATAATAAACAAGCCGGAACGAATACCCCGTATCTCTTTCCCAATCCCTTACCCAGGTTTCCCAAATCCCTGCCGCCGAGCGGCGGCCAGCACTCCTCGCGGCAATGCAACCCGCCCCAGATCGACCGCCTCGCGGGTCCGCGCCACCCGCGCCCGTCCGACAGCCACGACCGGAGCCAAAACCACGCTATCTGCTGCCGGCGCCACCGGTCGCCTCCTGGGCAATTCGACCCCGAGCATGCGGCAAACCGGTCCCAGAATGCGCCGCGCCTGGGGCACATCCCGCACCAGCGCGGCCATGTCAGGTTCCGCCAGCACCGTCCGCAACTGCGACCCGTATCCCGCCGCTTCATAAGGCATCATCTCCATCAGCCAGCCGAAACGAAGCGGCAGCCGATCCCGCTTCAACGCCACCGGCCCGCGAGGCTCACCACAGGAAGCCACACCTTCCCGCACCCATCCCCCGCGAAACCGCCCTGACCGCACCCGTTCAACCAGCGCCAGGAACTGTAATTCCGTCCGCCGCACCCGCGTCCAGACCAGCACGATCATGGCAACTGTCATCAATCCCCGATTAAGACTCGCCGCCACCGCACGGCATAAGGCCGAGGCGGTCAGCGCAAAGCGGTCGGAGGGGGACTGGCCGATCATGTACAAAACAAGAACCCGTAAGCTGGCTGAATGCAACAAAAACCGCACCGACGCTGCGTGGCACGCAATCTGCCCGGTGAGAATGCAACCTTTCGCAGAGGAGATCCAGCGGCGCCATCGAATTCAAACCTGCCGAGAAGGTGTCCCAGCGTGAACCCAATAGCCCCCTTCGACGTCAGACCAGCGCATCGCCACGTAGCAGGCGGCTGCCGCGTGTTCCTCTGATTCCAGCGGATATAATCTCTGGGGCTTTTAAACCAGCGCGTCGCTGAAGAGGTGCTCCATAACTCAAAACGATACAAAGACGAAAGATGCACGTAAAGATGACGTGCTGTGACCCATGCTCAGCAGTCCCCGCCCCGAGAAGGCACATCTAGAGTATCCGTCTTGGTCAAGCTCTGCTTGGGGTCCAATTTCGCTGGTCCCTGAGCAGCGCGTTTGCGAGCACG
>JAYTHH010000411.1:0-3011 GCA_043732745.1 Rhodospirillales bacterium | reverse complement strand
TCGTGTTCTTCGCCATCGGGTTTGAAACCACCACGCCCCCCACGGCACACGCAATCAAACTGGCGTGCCAAAAGGAACTGACGAACTTCACCGTGTTCTGCAATCATGTGCTGACGCCCGCCGCCATCCGCGCAATCCTCGACACTGGCGCGCTCCCCGAAGCCGAGCGTGTGCTGGTCGATGGCTTTGTCGGGCCAGCGCATGTCAGCACCATCATCGGGACCGATCCCTATGCCAGCCTTGCCGAGGAATTCGGCAAGCCGGTTGTGGTAGCGGGGTTCGAGCCGCTGGATGTCGTGCAAGCCATCCTGATGTTGGTGCGTCAGGTCAATGCAGGCGGATGCGCCGTTGAAAACCAGTATATCCGCGCCGTCACCGCTGCGGGCAATCTGATCGCACAGCGTGAAGTCAGCGCGATCTTTGAACTGCGGGATAGTTTCGATTGGCGTGGGCTGGGGGAACTTCCAGCCAGTGCGCTGCGACTACGTGCCCCCTACGCGCCGTTCGATGCTGAGAGCCGCTTCGACATCACCACGGCACCGGCCGCCGATAATACAGCCTGCGAGTGCGGCGACGTGCTGCGCGGCCTGACAAAGCCGGCGGACTGCAAGCTGTTCGGCACGCTATGCTCCCCAGAGTCTCCGATGGGCTCGTGCATGGTCTCGCCTGAAGGCGCCTGCGCCGCCCACTGGACCTATGGCCGGTTCCGCACCCGAGCGGCGGCATGAACGCGCCCAGGCTGCGCACAAGGAAACTCGATATCCGCACAGGACGGGTCGATCTCTCGCATGGCGCCGGAGGCCGGGCCACGGCGCAGTTGATCGACGAAATCTTTCGCCCCGCCTTCGACAACCCCTACCTGAACCGGGGCGACGACCAGGCGGCGTTCGATGTGCCTGCCGGCCGCATGGTGATGTCGACAGACGCCTACGTGATCTGGCCCCTGTTCTTTCCCGGTGGCGATATCGGATCCCTGGCCGTGCATGGCACGATCAACGACGTCGCCATGGCCGGCGCCCGGCCGCTGCATCTGGCCGCCAGCTATATCATCGAGGAGGGTTTTCCGCTCACCGATCTGGAGCGCATTGCAACCAGCATGGGACGCGCTGCCAAAGAAGCCGATGTAGCCATCGTGACCGGTGACACAAAGGTTGTCGAACGCGGCAAGGCAGACGGCTTGTTCATCACCACCACAGGTGTCGGTATCGTCCCACCCGGCCTTAACCTGTCGGGAGATCGCGCCCGTCCCGGTGACTGCGTGATCCTGTCGGGGTCGATCGGCGACCACGGCGTGGCGGTCATGTCGAAACGCAGCAACCTTGGCTTCGAGACGGAGATCCAGTCCGATAGCGCCGCCCTGCATGCGCTTGTCGCCGACATGGTAGGCATTGCGGGCCCGCCGATGCGTTTGCTGCGCGATCCGACCCGCGGCGGTCTGGCGGCAACATTAAACGAGATCGCCCAGCAGTCGCGATGCGGGTTCATGATCGAGGAAGCCAAGATCCCTGTCAGGCCGGAAGTCGCCGCTGCGTGCGAATTACTGGGCCTCGATCCCCTCAATGTCGCCAATGAAGGCAAGCTGATTTGCGTCGTGGCCGCAGAGGCCGCCGGTTTGCTCCTGGCGGCCATGCGTGCCCACCCATTGGGCCGAGAAGCCTCAATCATCGGCCAAGCCGTCGTAGACGATCAGCATTTCGTCCAGATGACGACGGCGTTCGGCGGCGGACGGATCGTTGACTGGCTCACGGGCGAGCAGCTTCCGCGCATCTGTTGAAAGCCCGGCGGCGACATGGCCGGAGCAGCCAGACTGTGCCTGATCAATGTCGGCATGTTCGCCCGGATTTCCCGGATGGATTACTTTATACCAACCGCCACAGTTCTTGACTCACGGGGATTCCCAAAGCGTTGAGAGCCCGATTTTCTGGGCGCGTGCAGCCGATTCGCCACGTTGGAGGATGACATGGCTGCGGCGGCAAAGCTTACCCGGATGGACCAAACGGCGGCTGGTCTGCGTGATTTGGCGGTCGCGAGCCGGAATTCGTCACAAAGCCGACGGCTTTTGGCGCTCGCCAAGATCTCGGAAGGCCGTTCGCGCGAGGACGCGGCCCACCAGGCGGGATGGATCGGCAAACCCTGCGGGATTGGGTGTTGCGCTATAACGAGTTGGGTGCGGACGGCCTGGTGTCGCGCGCGGCTCCAGGCCCGGCAACCAAGCTGAGCGACGCGCAGATGCAGGCGCTGCGCGCTTTGGTGATTTCGGGCCCAGACCCCGCAATTCATAAGGTCGTACGGTGACGTTGCGTCGACCTGCGCGTCAAGGTTACGCGCCGCTTTGGTGTTACAGTTGCGGAGCGCACCATTGGCAAATGGCTTCGCCGGCTGCGCCTGACCCGGCTACAGCCACGGCCGGTGCACCCGAAGAAGGACCCGGCGGTCGAGGAGGCTTTTAAAAACACTTCAGTTCCTTGTTGAAGGAAGTCTTGCTCGGCACGGCCACCGGCAGGCCTGCAGGGATTTGGTTTCAAGATGAAGCCCGCGTCGCCCAGCAGGGCACGCACGCCTATACATGGGCCCCGATCGGCGCCCGGCCGCTGATGGTGCGCGACAATCGGCATGATTCCGCCTATCTCTTCGGTGCGATCTGCCCCAGCCGCGGCGTCGGCGCCGCGATGATCACGCCCGCTGCAAACTCCGAGATGATGAACCTGCACCTGGCGGAAATCTGCACACAGGTTGCTCCGGGGGCCTGCGCCGTCATGCTCTGTGACCGCGCCGGTTCGCACCAGTAGGGCAAAAACCTTGTGTTGCCCGAAAACATCAAGCTGCTCCCGCTCCCCTCCTCCAGCCCGGAGCTAAACCCGATGTAGAATGTCTGGGATTATCTCCGGCAGAACAAGCTCTGTTCAACCATGTGGGACAGCTACGAAGAAATTGTCGAAGCCTATAAAACCGCGTGGAACTGGCTCATCGCCGATCCCGACCGTATCAGATCAATCGGGACCCGCAACTGG
>JAYTHH010000410.1:0-9959 GCA_043732745.1 Rhodospirillales bacterium | reverse complement strand
GTACGGGATCAGAGCCGGGTTCGACCTCGATCTTTTCCGGCTTGATCAGCGACTGCCAATTCTTTTGGAGGACTGCGGACAACCTCATGGGCTTAAACCCGACGCCGCTTGCGCGGGCGACATCCATTGTGCGGCACCGGTGTGGTGTCGCGGATGGCAGAAATGGAGAAGCCCACGGCCTGAAGCGCGCGCAAGGCGCTCTCGCGGCCTGAGCCAGGACCGTTCACTTCGATCTCCAACGTCTCCATGCCGTGCTCGCGGGCCTTTTTGCCAGCGTCCTCGGCAGCCACCTGTGCGGCATAGGGCGTCGACTTCCGGCTCCCTTTAAAACCCTGCGCACCGGCCGAGGACCAGGCAATCGTGTTGCCCTGCGCATCGGTGATGGTGATCATGGTGTTGTTGAACGTCGCGGCCACGTGGGCCACGCCGGACGTGATATTCTTGCGTTCCTTTTTACGGGGACGCGAGGTGGCTGGCTTCGCCATGAGGTGATCCTGTTCAAATCAGTCCGCGGCGGGAGCGCCCGCCGCGGTATCGTTTCGTATCAGAAGAGCGGCACAACCATTGCGAAACATGAGCTCCGCGAATTAGATGCTTTTACTTCGTCACTTTCTTCTTGCCGGCGATCGCGACCGCCTTGCCCTTGCGTGTGCGCGCATTCGTATGCGTGCGCTGGCCCCGGACCGGCAGGCCCTTGCGATGACGCAGGCCGCGATAGCAGCCAAGATCCATAAGCCGCTTGATGTTCATCGACACTTCACGACGAAGATCGCCCTCGACGCGGTAATCCGCCTCGATGGTCTGACGGATCTTAAGAACCTCGTCATCCGACAGCTGGTTCACGCGACGATCATCGGCAATCGCCAGCTTGGTGCAGATTTCCTGCGCCTTCGCCGGACCGATGCCGAAGATGTAGCGGAGGCTGATCTTCACCCGCTTGTTGGTCGGGATATTCACGCCGGCAATACGCGCCACGCCTTCGTCTCCTGGTCACACGCAGCTGCCAAAATGGTCCGCCACGGTTTGTCTTGAACACGCAAAATTATCAAAGCGACACCCACCGCAGCAGGCACCGTCAAGGGCGCGCACTATAGCCACGATGCCGAAGGAGTCAACGAACTCAGATCAACTTTACGTGAGGATCACATTTTCGCCGCCGCGCCGCCCCGCCATCCCCACACTTCAACCTGAACCTCGTGAACGAGCCTTGCACCATGCACAAGACTGCCGCACGCATCCTGCCCGCCGTGTTCGTTACGGTGGCCTTGCTCCCCACGCCGTCACAGGCCGGCACCCCCCGCGAATTCCACAGATCCACGCAGGCTGGACAGGAGGTGGAGATCGCATGGCATGAACATCACGACGGAAGATGCCGCCCGGCGAGCGAGCCAGAGATCACCATCACGGCATCTCCCGCGCATGGCAGTGTCGAAATCCGTCCCGAGACCCACGAGATCACCGCCAGGCCGGTCACCGGTGGCACATTATGCATCGGCACCGTCATTCGGGCCGTGGGCGTGTGGTATATTCCCCGCGCCGATTTCCACGGCACCGAAACCTTCACCTACGACGAAACGATAGCCCCAGCCCTGTTTAACGTCACAGTCACCGTCGACGTAAAATAATCTGGTGGGTGGGGTGCGCTTTCGCACCCCACCAAACCCCCACGCCAACAACCCCGGCCACCGCCAAAATCAAATCGCCGGGACGCCGTCCAGAACCGCCACCAACTGCCGCGTCACCTCAGCCATGTCAGCCATGCCGTCGACCGTGTGCAGCCGCCCCAGGGCGGCGTAGTGCGGCAGGATGGGTGCTGTCTGGTGGTGATAGGCCTCAAGCCGTGCTGCGACCGTCTCACGCTTGTCGTCCGGACGACGAATGAACTCGGTGCTTCCACATTTGTCGCAAACTCCCGCAACGGCCGTCGGACGGAAGCTGTCGTGATAGCCGATGCCGCACTTGGCACAGGTGAACCGTCCGGCGATGCGTTCGACAAGCGCCGCATCGTCAACCTTCAGCTCGATCACTGCATCCAGATGCATCTTCTGGCTTGCCAGCATGGAATCCAAGGCCAGCGCCTGCGGCACGGTGCGCGGAAATCCATCGAGGATAAATCCACGCGCACAATCCGGCCGCGAGATGCGACCGGCCAGCATCCGAATGATGATGTCGTCGGACACCAGGGCGCCCGCCTCCATCACAGCGCGCGCCTGCAGGCCGATTTCGCTGCCAGCCTTCACCTCGGCGCGTAGCATGTCTCCAGTCGAGATCTGCGCAATCCCGTAGCGCTCCTCCAGGATTTTCGCCTGCGTGCCCTTGCCCGCGCCTGGCGGACCCAGAAAAATCAGGTTCAACGGCCCCGCCCCTTTACACGCGCCTTTTTGATCATGCCTTCGTATTGATGCGCAAGCAGATGAGACTGGATCTGCGTGACGGTGTCCATCGTGACCGAGACGATGATCAGCAGGCTGGTGCCGCCGAAGTAGAACGGCACGCCATAGCGGCTGATCAGAATCTCGGGCAGCAGACACACCACGCACATATAGATCGCGCCGATCGTCGTCAGGCGGGTCAGCACATAGTCGAAATATTCGGCAGTGTTGGTGCCAGGGCGAATGCCCGGGATGAAGCCGCCGTATTTCTTAAGGTTGTCGGCCGTCTCCTCCGGATTAAACACCACGGCGGTGTAGAAATAGCTGAAGAAGATGATCATCGCGGCATAAGCGACCATGTAAAGCGGCTGGCCATGGGCCAACGCATTGCCGATCGACTGCAGCCAGGTCGCCTCACCGGTGCCCGACGAGAATCCCGCGATGGTCGCCGGGATCAGAAGGATAGAACTGGCAAAGATCGGCGGAATCACACCGGCGGTGTTGATCTTCAGCGGCATATGCGTGCTGTCGCCACCGAACATCCGCTGCCCGACCTGGCGTTTCGGATACTGCACCACGATGCGCCGCTGCGCCCGCTCGATGAACACCACCAGCGCGATCACGCCGGCGGCGATCAGGATGAACGAGAGAATGAAAATCGGGCTAAGCGCGCCGGTCCGTCCGAGCTCGAGAAGGCTGGCCAAAGCATGCGGCAGGTTCGCCACGATCCCCGCAAAGATGATCAGCGACGTCCCGTTGCCAATGCCCCGCGCAGTGATCTGCTCGCCAATCCACATCAGGAACATCGTGCCACCCACCAGCGTGACCACGCACGAGACTCGGAAAAATAGGCCGGGGTCGATCACCGCAGCACCCAGGCTGCCGCGCATGCTCTCCAGCCCCACGGCGATGCCGTAGCTCTGGAACAGCGCGATCAGCACCGTGAGATAGCGGGTATACTGGTTGAGCTTCTTGCGCCCAGTCTCCCCCTCCTTCTTCAACGCCTCGAGCGACGGCACTGCCGACGTCATCAGCTGAATAATGATGGATGCCGAGATATACGGCATGATGTTGAGCGCAAACACCGTCATGCGCCCCAACGCACCGCCGCTGAACATGTCGAACATGCCCAGAATGCCGCCACCATGCTGGTTCAGCATCTCGCCCATGACCGTGGCATCCACGCCCGGCACTGGAATATAAGTGCCGAGTCGATACACCAACAAAGCGCCAAGGGTGAACCAGATCCGCGCCTTGAGCTCGGTGGCCTTGGACAGCGTTCCGAGGTTGAGATTGGACGCAAGCTGCTCGGCGGCCGAAGCCATGGGGGAAATCCTCGTTCAATGCACCCGCCTCGGATGGCGCGGTGATGTCCATAAAGGCAAACGGCGCCACACGGTCAACCCGCGCAGCGCCGAAAGTCTACATCATCCATCCCGACAATGTCGCCTCAGGCGACAGGGGCCGCCGAGGCCTTGCTGGCCACGGTCGTGGTCACCGTGCCGCCGGCTGCCTCGATGGCAGCAATGGCGGTGGCCGACGCACCACAAACCGTGATGTGCAAAGCCTGCGAAACTTCTCCGGTCGCAAGCAGACGAACGCCCTCGACCTTGCTGCCGCGCATCAGGCCGGCATCCTTCAGCACCGCTTCGGTGATCGGCTGGGTGCCGTCGATCTTGCCCAGGCCAATCGCCTTCACGATGGAGCCGATGTTCACCGGCGCATATTCCTTGCGAAAGATGTTCTTGAACCCGCGCTTCGGCAAACGACGATAGATCGGCAGCTGGCCGCCTTCGAAGCCGTTCAGGGCCACACCCTCACGGGCGCTCTGACCCTTATGGCCTTTACCCGATGTCTTGCCCTTGCCTGAGCCGATACCACGGCCCAAGCGCTTGAACTTCAAACGCGAGCCACGATTGTCGCGGAGGTTATTGAGTTCAACCATCAGACCACATCCTCCACCTTGATGAGGTGCGCCACTTTCCGGATCATGCCGCGGATCGAAGGCGTATCCTCAAGCACCCGCGTCGCTCGGATCTTGTTCAGTCCAAGCCCCACCAGTGTCGCTTTCTGCCCCGGCTTGCGGCCGAGGGCAGAATTGATCTGGGTAACGCGAACCGTCTTCTTCACGTCAGCGACGTGTCCATTTTCAGCCATGATCGGCCTCCACGGCAGCTTCCGCCGGCGCATCGCGCTTGCCGAGCAGATCACTGACCTTCTTGCCACGACGTGAAGCCACCGAGCGCGGCGAAGCAGCGCGGGCGAGACCGTCGAACGTGGCTTTCACCATGTTGTGCGGGTTGCGGCTGCCGAGCGACTTGGCCACCACGTCATGGATGCCCAAAGCCTCGAACACAGCGCGCATCGGGCCACCAGCGATGATCCCGGTCCCGGCGGCGCAGGACCGCAGAACAACGGAACCAGCTCCGAAATGCCCGGTCACGTCATGATGCAAGGTCCGGCCTTCCTTCAGCGGAATACGGATCATCGTCTTCTTCGCGCGTTCGGTGGCTTTCCGAATCGCCTCTGGAACTTCACGCGCCTTTCCGGCGCCATAGCCAACGCGGCCCTTCTGATCACCAACGACCACAAGTGCGGCGAACGCAAAGCGACGTCCACCCTTCACCACCTTGGCCACGCGGTTGATGGTCACCAGCTTGTCGAGAAGCTCGTCGCCACCGTCGCGCTCGCGCTCGCGGCCGCCCCTGTTGCCGCCGCCGCCTTCGCGGGGTTCACGTGCCATATTATTGGTCCTTAGAACGCAAGGCCACCCTCGCGGGCAGCCTCGGCCAGCGCCTTGACGCGGCCATGATAGATATAGGAACCGCGATCGAAGACCACGTTGGTCACACCGGCCGCAAGCGCCCGCTCGGCCACCAGTTTGCCCACCGCAGCCGCGGCGTCCTTGTCGGCGCCGGTCTTCAGCGTCTCGCGCAGCGCGCGGTCGAGGCTGGAGGCAGCGGCCACCGTGCGACCTTCGGTGTCGTCGATTACCTGGGCGTAGATATGCTTGCCCGAGCGAAACACCGAAAGACGCGGACGTCCGACAGCCTTGCGTCGCAACTGAAAGCGCATACGAGTCTTGCGCCGCTGCTGCAGATCTTTGTTATTCTCGGCCATTATTTCTTCTTTCCTTCCTTGCGAAGGATCTGCTCGTTCTCGTACTTCACACCCTTGCCCTTGTAAGGCTCCGGCGGACGCCAAGCGCGGATTTCCGACGCAACCTGCCCGACCTGGCGCTTGTCCATGCCGGACACTTTGATCAACGTCGGCTTCTCACAAAGAATCGTGATTCCTGCCGGGATCGGGTAGACCACGTCATGCGAGAACCCAAGATTGATCACCAGGTTAGGGCCGGTCACAGCAG
The DNA here is from genome assembly GCA_043732745.1 of Rhodospirillales bacterium. Taxonomy (GTDB): domain Bacteria; phylum Pseudomonadota; class Alphaproteobacteria; order Acetobacterales; family Acetobacteraceae; genus CAIQQQ01. The sequence goes on along the minus strand of JAYTHH010000410.1, from coordinate 4,220 downwards.
CGCGGAAACCGGTGCCGGTGATTTCCATCGACTTCGAGTAACCCTCAGAGACGCCCTTCACCAGGCACTGCACCAATGCGCGGATTGTGCCCCACATTTGGCGGGCTGGCGTGGAATTTCCACGCGGCGCCACGGATACCTTGTTGTCCTCGATCTTGGCGTCGACCTTGTCGGTCAACTTCAGTTCGAGCTTTCCGAGCTTGCCGGTGGCGGTCAGAATGCCATTGACAATGGCAACCGTAACGCCAGCCGGAACCTCGACGGGATATTTGCCTACGCGAGACATTGTGCTGTGCCCCTCAGAATACGCGGCAAAGCACTTCGCCGCCAACATTGGCAGCGCGCGCTTCGGCATCACTCAACACGCCGCGAGGCGTCGACAGGATCGAGATACCCAGGCCGGCATACACCCGCGGGAGGTCCTTGATCTTCGAATACACCCGGCGACCCGGACGGCTCACCCGCGTGATCTCTTTGATCACCGGTTCGCCCTCGTTGTATTTCAGCTCGATGCGCAGCTGCGACACACCGGCACGAAGCTCCTCGGACGAAAAGCCGCGAATGAAGCCCTCGCGCTTGAGGGCATCGAGCACGTTGGCACGCAGCATCGAGGCCGGGGCCACGCACGAGGCGTGACGGCTGCGCTGCGCATTGCGAATACGGGTGAGCATGTCACCCAAGGGATCGGACATCGACATTGTGCGTCTCCCCTACCAGCTCGCTTTGACCATGCCGGGAATCTGGCCAGCACTGGCCAGGTCCCGCAGCGCGATACGGCACAGCTTGAATTTGCGATAGTTCGCGCGTGCGCGGCCGGTCAGCTCACACCGCAGACGGATGCGAACCTTCGCACCGTTGCGCGGCAGGGCTGCCAGCTTCATCGTCGCGTCGAACCGGTCTTCCACGGGAAGCGTGCGGTCCATCACGATCGACTTCAACGCCGAACGCTTGCCCTTGTCGCGGGCCGCCATGCCTTCCCGCTTCTTGTTGCGGTTGACCTGAGAGGTCTTCGCCATTTTTTCATTCGTCCTTTCGGAACCTGCGGGGCTTCCCCCACCGTTTTCCAAGTGTCCAACGCCTCCCCACGGAAGACGCCTAGCCCGTCCAAACAGGTCTTAGCCAACCTGCTTTGGAGCAACCTCGCCCGCGAACGGGATCTCGAACTCTTTCAGCAACGCCTTCGCCTCGGCATCGGTCTTCGCCGTCGTCACGAACACGATGTCCATGCCGCGGATCGAACCGATCTTGTCATAGACGATTTCGGGGAACACGATCTGCTCCTTCAGCCCCATGGCGAAGTTGCCACGGCCGTCGAAGCCCTTCGCCGAAATGCCACGGAAATCGCGCACGCGCGGCAAGGCGATCGTCACCAAGCGGTCGAGGAACTCATACATGCGCTGCTTCCGCAACGTCACCTTGCAGCCGATCGGCAGGCCGGCGCGGATCTTGAAGCCGGCGATCGCCTTCTTCGCAATCGTCTTCACCGGGCGCTGACCCGAAATCAACGTCATCTCGGCCACGGCGCTTTCCAGAATCTTCTGATCGGCGGCAGCCTCTCCAACACCCATGTTGATCACGATCTTTTCCAGACGCGGGATCTCCATCACGTTCTTGTAGCCGAACTGCTTCTGCAGCTCAGACCGAACGCTGCCGAGATAGCGCTTCTGCATGCGCGGCATTTCTTCGGCGGCGGCCTTCGCCGGACCGTCAGCCACCAAGCTCGCATCCGGCTTCGCACCGCGACGCTGGATCGGCTCGGCGCCCTTCGGACCCGCGCCGCCCTTGGCAACAGGCTTGCCGCCCTTGCCGCCGGGTTTACCCTTGTTCTTCGAATCGCTCACGATCTTGCCCTCAGCTCTCGATCACAGCGCCGGTGGCCTTGGCCACCCGCACCTTGCGGCCGTCTTCCAGCACGCGAAAACCAACCTTGGTCGGCTTGTCGGACTTGGGGTCGACCAGCATCAGGTTGGACATGTGAATAGTCGCCTCGACCTCCACAATGCCGCCCGGCTGGCCCATGCCCTTCGCCTTGGTGTGCTTCTTTGCGATGTTCACGCCTTGAACAACCGCGCGGTCATCCTTTGGCATCACGCGCAAAACTTCGCCGCGCTTGCCACGATCTGCCCCGGTGGTGACCAGAACCTGATCGCCCTTACGAATACGTGCTGCCATGTTACAGCACCTCCGGCGCAAGCGAAATGATCTTCATGAACTTCTTGGCGCGAAGCTCACGAACGACCGGCCCAAAGATACGCGTGCCGATGGGCTCCATCGACTTGTTGATCAGCACCGCCGCGTTGCGATCAAACCGAATGGCGCTGCCATCGGCCCGACGCACGGGAAACGCGGTGCGCACGATCACAGCCTGATGCACGTCGCCCTTCTTGACCTTGCCACGCGGAATCGCATCCTTGATGGATACCACGATGACGTCACCGACCGAGGCCGTCTTGCGCTTGGAGCCGCCGAGCACCTTGATGCACAGCACGCGCTTGGCGCCGGAGTTGTCGGCCACGTCGAGGGTTGCTTCAACAGCAATCATTGTTCTGTTCCTTAGGCCGACGCATGCGCAGCAGAAGGCATCAGCGCGGCATCGGACGCTTCAGGCTGCGCCTCGCCCAGCTTGGCGCCGTTGCGCTCGATCACCGTCCAGGTCTTGCGCTTGCTGATCGGGCGGCATTCCTCAATGCGGACCTTGTCGCCGATCTTGCACTCGTTGGCCTCGTCGTGTGCCGCATACTTCTTCGACAGACGGATGAACTTCTTATACAGCGGATGCATAACCCGACGATCGACCAGAACCGTAATGGTCTTGGTCATCTTGTCGCTGGTCACTCGCCCTGTGAGAACGCGCCGTGGCATCGCTCCCCTCCTTTACTTGGCGGCCGCAGAAGAGGTCTTCTTCTGGGCCATGATGGTCTTCACACGCGCGATGTCGCGGCGCACCTGGCGCACTTGACCCACACCTTCGTTTTGCCCGGTGGCCCGCTGGAATCGCAGATTGAACTGCGTCTTGCGAAGGCCCAGCAGCATTGCCTGTAACTCGTCAGGCGACTTCGCCCGAAGATCGGCCGGCTTGGATTCCTTACTCATCTCACGCATCTCCGATGCGGGTGATGAACTTCGTCCGGATCGGCAGCTTCGCCGCGCCAAGCGAAAGCGCTTCACGCGCCAGCTCGGCGGGAACGCCGTCAACCTCGAACATGATGCGACCAGGGGCGACCCGCGCCACCCAGAATTCCGGTGCACCCTTGCCTGAACCCATTCGGACTTCAGCCGGCTTCAACGACACAGGCACATCCGGAAAAATCCGGATCCACACCCGCCCTGCCCGCTTCATGGCCCGCGTGATCGCGCGGCGAGCCGCCTCGATCTGACGCGCCGTGATGCGCTCAGGCTGCATCGCCTTCAGACCGAACTGGCCGAAATTCAACGCCGTGCCGCCCTTGGCGACACCCTTGATACGACCCTTATGGGCCTTGCGGTACTTCGTCCGCTTCGGAGACATCATCTCAATTCATCCTTACCGCTGCGGCGCCTGTTCGGCGGCGCGACGGTCCTGAGCCGTCGGGTCGTTGGACAGGATCTCGCCCTTGAAGATCCAGACCTTCACACCGCAGGTGCCATAGGTCGTCTTGGCGGTCGCAACCCCGTAATCGATGTCGGCGCGCAGCGTATGCAAGGGAACGCGACCCTCGCGATACCACTCCGTCCGCGCAATCTCAGCGCCACCCAAACGACCGCCGCAGTTAATGCGGATGCCCTGGGCGCCCAAACGCATGGCAGACTGCACGGCCCGCTTCATCGCACGGCGAAACGCTACGCGGCGCTCCAACTGCTGGGCAATGTTCTCGGCCACCAAGGTGGCGTCGATCTCGGGCTTACGGATCTCGACGATGTTGAGCGAAACTTCGCTCTTCGCCATCTTCGTCAACTCCTTGCGAAGCGTCTCGATGTCCTGGCCCTTCTTGCCGATGACAACGCCCGGACGAGCCGCATAGATCGTCACGCGCGGCTTCTTCGCTGGACGCTCGATCACCACGCGACTGACACCGGCGCCAGCCAGCTTCTTGCGAAGATGCGTGCGCAGCAGCAAGTCGCCATGCAGCAGACGCGCATAGTCGGCGTCGGCGAACCAGCGGCTGTCCCAGGTGCGATTGATGCCCAGACGCAGGCCGATCGGATTGACTTTATGACCCATGTTAAGCGGCCTCCCCGAC
>JAYTHH010000409.1:0-9980 GCA_043732745.1 Rhodospirillales bacterium | reverse complement strand
CCCTGCCAATCTGTGGCCGACCGCTTCACGCCGCCGACCATGCGGCTGATCGCATTTCCTGGCGCCTATCATGACTTCGACGCACCAGGCGGGCTGCGTGTGATGCAGAACATCCCGAGCAGCCAGAACGCCGATAAATCCGTCCATGTTGGCACCAACCCAGAAGCGCAGGCCGAGGTGTTGAAAATTGTGCCGCAGTTTCTGCTGTCGTTGCCAAGGGCGCCGCATCCCTGAATGTCGCATGACCGGAATGTGCGGGGTTGCAATTCCACCGTGCGGTGGCTCCGTGTTACTAGTGGGGTATGAACACAACCGAACCTCGCCAGACCGCCCCGCTTTCCATTGCCGTGGGCGCCGATCACGCGGGCTTTCAGATGAAGAACACCTTGGTTGGCTGGATGCAGGCACACGGCCACCAGGTGCATGACTTCGGCACGCATGGGCCTGAAAGCGTGGACTATCCAGATTTCGCCCATGTGGTGTGCGAAGCGGTCACCAAGGGCGAGGCGCAATTCGGCGTGCTGGTCTGTGGCACCGGGCTTGGGATGTCCTATGCGGCCAACCGCCACACAGCAATTCGCTGTGCCATGGTCAGCGAAACCACGTCCGCCCGGCTGTCGCGCCAGCACAACAACGCCAACGTCGTCTCTATGGGCGGTCGCATGATCGGCGACGAGATGGCGATAGATATTCTGCGCATCTTCCTTGCCACCGGCTTCGAAGGCGGGCGGCATGAACGCCGCATCGCCAAGATCGAGGTCGCGGCCCCGTCCGACAGGAAAATCCCATGAACGAGCTTTCTTCCACTGCAAGCCTGCAGCGCTTCTTCTCCGCCTCGCTCGCCGAGGCCGACCCGGAAATCGCCGCCGCCATCGGCCATGAACTGGCCCGCCAGCAGGACGGGATCGAGCTGATCGCCAGCGAGAACATCGTCTCCGCTGCGGTGCTGGAGGCCCAGGGTTCGGTGCTCACCAACAAATACGCCGAGGGCTATCCCGGTCGTCGTTATTACGGTGGCTGCGTGTATGTCGACGTGGCCGAGACCTTGGCCATCGAGCGCGCCAAGAAATTGTTCGATTGCACCTTTGCCAATGTGCAGCCGCATTCCGGTGCTAACGCCAACCAGGCAGTTTTTTTGGCGTTGCTACAGCCGGGCGACACTATCCTGGGCATGAGCCTGGATGCCGGCGGCCATCTGACGCATGGCGCCGCGCCGAATCTTTCCGGCAAGTGGTTCCGCGCCGTACAGTATGGCGTGCGCGCCGAGGATGGACTGCTGGACTACGAGCAGCTTGAGATGCTGGCGCGCACCGAGAAGCCAAAGCTGATCATCGCTGGGGGCTCCGCCTATTCCCGCGTGATCGACTTCGCCCGCATTCGCGCGGTGGCCGATGAAGTAGGCGCGCTGTTCTTAGTGGATATGGCGCATTTTTCTGGTCTTGTGGCCGGCGGCGTCTATCCCAGCCCGCTGCCGCATGCCCATGTGGTGACCACCACGACCCATAAAACACTGCGCGGACCGCGCGGCGGCATGATCCTTTCGAACGACGAGGCACTGGGCAAAAAGTTCAACTCGGCGGTGTTTCCCGGCCTGCAGGGCGGCCCGCTGATGCATGTGATCGCCGCCAAGGCGGTTGCGTTCGGCGAGGCACTGCGTCCGGATTTCCGTGTCTATCAGAAGGCGGTGCTGGACAATGCCCGTGCGCTTGCGGCCACGCTGGTGGCACAGGGCCTCAACATCGTCACCGGCGGCACCGATAGCCATCTGGTGCTGGTCGATCTGCGTCCGAAGAAGGTGACCGGCAAGGCGTCGGAAGCCTCGCTCGAGCGGGCGCACATGACGGCCAACAAGAACGCCATCCCGTTCGACCCTGCGAAGCCGGCAATCACCTCGGGCATTCGCCTCGGCACGCCCGCGGCGACGACGCGCGGTTTCGGCGTGGCCGAATTCGAGAACGTCGGCCGCATGATCGGCGAGGTGCTGGATGGGCTTTCGGCGTCCAACGACGGGTCGAACATCAGGGTGGAGCAGGAAGTTGGCCAGCGGGTGCTGGAGTTATGCGCGAAATTCCCAATTTACCATTGATTGGGGTTCCAGCCTGATGCGCTGCCCGTTCTGCGGCCATGAGGATACGCAGGTCAAAGACAGCCGGCCGAGCGAGGACGGCACCGCCATCCGTAGGCGGCGGTCCTGCGGCGGCTGCACCCAGCGCTTTTCCACGGTGGAACGGGTGCAACTCCGTGAAATCACGGTGGTGAAGTCCGATGGTCGTCGCGTGCTGTTCGATCGTGACAAGCTGGCGCGGTCGGTACGGATCGCGCTTCGCAAACGCCCGGTGGACGAGGAGCGCATGGAGCGCATCGTCAACGGCATCGTGCGCAAGCTCGAAGCCTCCGGCGAGGTGGACGTGCATTCCAAGGATATCGGCGCGCAGGTGATGGAGACGCTGAAGGAGGTGGACGCGGTTGCGTATGTCCGCTTCGCCTCGGTCTATCGCAACTTCCGTGAGGCCCGGGACTTCGAGGCCTTTCTCGACGAACTTGGCGAACCCAAATAGGCGCCATGAGTGATCTTCACCACATGCGCGCGGCGCTGGGCCTGGCGCGGCGCGGACTGGGGCGCTGCTGGCCCAATCCCTCCGTTGGCTGCGTTGTGGTCAAGGACGGCCGTGTCGTCGGGCGCGCCACCACGGCGCCGGGCGGACGGCCGCATGCCGAGACCCAGGCGTTGGCGATGGCAGGCAGGGCCGCGCGTGGCGCTGTTGTCTATGTCACGTTGGAGCCATGCTGCCATCACGGCGCCACGCCGCCTTGCACCGATGCGCTGATCGCAGCCGGCGTGGCCCGCGTGGTGGTAGCGACCGTCGATCAGGATCGTCGTGTCAGCGGCGCCGGCCTGGCGCAGCTGCGCGCGGCGGGAATCCTGGTTGAGGAAGGGGTGCTGTCGGACGAAGGCTGCGAGGTGGCGGCGGGGTTCTTTCATCGGGTGGTGCGCGGAAGGCCGCTGGTTACGCTGAAGCTTGCCACCACGCTGGACGGCCGAATTGCTACGCGAACCGGCGAAAGCCAGTGGATCACCGGTGAGCCGGCGCGCCGCATGGCGCACGCTTTGCGCGGACGCCACGATGCCGTCATGGCCGGTGTCGGCACTGTGCTCGCCGACAATCCCGAACTGACCTGCCGCATCCCCGGCTTCAAGGGCATTCCGACCGTGCGGGTGGTGGCCGACAGCCATCTGCGCACGCCGCTGATGTCGCGCCTTGTGGCGACAGCCACCCTCGCGCCCACCTGGATTCTCACCCGTGACGGCGCCGATCCCGCACGACGGGCGGCAATGCTCAGCGCCGGGGTGACGTTGATCGACGTGGACCCGGCCGAACCCGGGGTAGACCTGGCGCAGTCGCTGCATGCCTTGGCCGAGCGTGGTATCACGCGGCTGCTGGTCGAAGGCGGTGCCTCGCTGGCGGCGGCCCTGCTGCGCGACGATCTTGTGGATCGGATCGCCTGGTTCCACGCCCCATCGATCATGGGCGGCGACGGCTGGCCAGCGGCGCGTCCGTTCGGCATTGAGGGTCTCGCGGATATGCCGCGCTTTGCGCGCATGAGCGCCACGCCGGTCGGCGAGGATTTTTTCACCGAGTATCGCCGTGCGGGCAGCGGAGAATAACATGTTCACCGGCATCATCACCGGCCTCGGCAAGGTTCGCGCCATCACGCCGATGGGTGCGGGCGCCGATATGCGGCTGATCATCGGCACAGCATGGGCCGATACATCTTCCATTCCGGTGGGTGCATCGATCGCCTGTTCCGGCTGCTGCCTGACGGCGGTAGAACTTGGCTCTGACTGGTTCGCCGTCGATGCATCGGCGGAGACGCTGAGCAAGACGACGCTCGGCAGCTGGGAAGTGGGCACGCGGGTCAATCTGGAGCGCCCGTTGCGCGTCGGCGACGAACTGGGCGGGCATATCGTGGCCGGACATGTGGACGGTGTAGGACGTGTGATTTCGGCCACGCCAAATCATGGCTCCACCCGCTGGCTGTTCGAGGTACCGCATCCGCTAGGCCGTTTCATCGCGCCGAAGGGCAGCATTGCGGTCAATGGTGTGTCTTTGACGGTCAATGAGGTTGAACAGGCGACGTTCGGGGTCAACATCATTCCGCACACGTCGGTAGTCACGAATTTCGGCCTGCTTGTGCCCGGCGATGCGGTCAACATCGAAATCGACACGGTGGCGCGCTATGTGGCGCGCCTTGCGGAGTATTCATGAACGAGCTTTTCACCCGCTCATTGAGCGACTACCTCGCCTCTGCCGAGGACCTGATCGCCGAGGCGAAGGCCGGGCGCATGTTCATCCTGGTGGATGACGAGGACCGCGAAAACGAGGGCGACCTCGTGATCCCCGCGCAGTTCGCTACGCCCGAGGCGGTGAACTTCATGATCCGCCACGCCCGCGGCCTGGTATGCCTGGCGATGACGCGTGATCGCGTGGAGAAGCTGGGCCTGCCACTGATGAGCCAGTCCAACGGCACGCGTCACCAGACCGCATTCACCGTGTCGATCGAGGCGCGCGAAGGCGTTTCCACCGGGATTTCCGCGGCTGATCGGTCGCTGACCATCGCGCGCGCCATAAATCCGGAGACTGGGCGCGACGATATCATCACACCTGGCCACGTGTTCCCGCTGCTGGCCCGCGAAGGCGGCACCTTGGTGCGCGCTGGGCACACCGAGGCGTCGGTGGACATCGCGCGGCTTGCGGGGCTGATCCCCGCCGGCGTGATCTGCGAGATCATCCGTGATGACGGCGAGATGGCGCGACTGCCCGATCTGGTTGGGTTTGCGCAGCATCACGGCCTCAAGCTTGGCACCATCGCCGATCTCATCGCCCATCGCAGGCGGACCGAGCGGCTGGTTAAGCGGGTGGCCGACAGCACGATCGACCATGCCGTGGGCGGCGAATGGCGCGTGGTGGTGTTTGCCAACACGGTCGACTACGCCGAGCATCTTGTGCTGGTGAAGGGTGATATTTCGGCTCCGTCCTGCGGCGAGAAGGGCCCGCCGCTGGTGCGCATGCACGCCGTGGACCTGATGGACGACATCGTCGGCGGCAGCACCAGCAATCGCCTTCATGCCTCTATGCGCATGATCGCCGCCGAGGGCCGTGGCGCCGTGGTGATGCTTCGCGACACGCGCCCCACGGGGCTTTCGCAGCGGGTCGGACGCCTGTTGGAGCCTGATGCGCATCCGCGGGAGTTGCGCGACTACGGAATCGGGGCGCAGATCCTGCTCGACCTGGGCGTGACCGAAATGGTCCTGCTGTCCAACACCCATCGCACCATTATCGGCATCGAAGGTTACGGCCTGACGGTGGCCGGCCAGAAAGCCATTGAAGAATGAGTACGCAACTCGAAGCCGAGATTCACGCGCCGACTGTGGAAGGCGACGCGCCCAATATCTTGATCGTACGCGCGCCTTACTACACCGAGATCGTCGATGGTTTGAGGGACGGTGCCATCCGGATTCTCACTGAGGCCGGCGCTACATACGAGGTGCTGGATGTCGCCGGCGCGCTGGAACTGGCCGCGACGGTGCGCCTCGCCTTGCCGGGCAAGCGCAGCTTCGACGGGTTTGTGGCGCTTGGCTGCGTCGTGAAGGGCGAGACCGACCATTACGAGCATGTCTGCCGCGAGGCGATGTCGGGTCTGACCGAGGTGACGTTGCAATTCGGCCTGTGTCTCGGCAACGGGTTGCTGACGGTGGGCACCGAGGCGCAGGCCTTGGCGCGCTCCAGAGCCGATGGCCACAACAAGGGCGCCGAGGCTGCCGTGGCCTGCCTGAAGCAGATCAACGCGGCGCGCTGGCTGGGATCGGTCAAATGAGCGGCAAACCTCGCCCCCGTACCGGTTCGCGCGTCGCCGCCGTGCAGGCGCTGTTCCAAGCCGAGCAGGGGCCGGCCAGTGCTGAGACGGTGATCGACGAATTCGTCCGCTATCGGCTGGGCGCCGTGGCAGGCTCGGACGGGTTCGAGGATGGCCGGGTGCACGATGTGGACGTGCGGCTGTTCACCCGCATCGTGCGCACCGCCACCACCGACCAGGACCGCATCGATCCGCTGATGTCCCAGGTGCTGTCGGCGGATTGGCCATTGGATCGGCTGGACCCGGTGCTGCGCGCGCTGATCCGGGCCGGGGCTGCCGAGTTGTCGATGGCCGATGGGCCGCCGGCACGGGTGGTGATCAACGAATATCTGGATGTGGCCCACGGGTTCTTCGAGGGTGACGAGCCGAAGATGGCCAACGGCGTGCTGGACCGTCTGGCGCATCTGATGCGCCCGGCGGAGTTCCCAGCCGAAGCGGTGTGAGCGCGCTTCCTCCCGAATTCTCGCTGATTGCCCGGCATTTTCGTCCGTTGGCGGGGCCGGGTGCGCTGGATCTGCAGGACGATGCCGCGGTTTTTATGCCTCCGGCCGGTCGCGCGCTGGTGATTGCAGCCGATGCGATGGTGGCAGGCGTGCATTTCCTGCCGGACGATCCCGCCGATCTCGTCGGCCGCAAATTGTTGCGCACCAATCTGTCCGATATGGCGGCGATGGGAGCCGTGCCGTTTGGTTATCTGATGACCGTCTCGGCGCCTAAGGCCACCGACGATGGCTGGTTTGCGGCATTCGCCAGGGGTCTTGCAGCCGATCAGACGGAGTTTGGCGTGAGCTTGCTGGGCGGCGACACCACCTCCACACCCGGGCCGATCAGCCTATCTCTGACGATTTTGGGCAGCGTCCTGCCTGGTCAGGCCATCCACCGGGTGGGCGCACGCCCCGGCTATGGCGTATGGGTCAGCGGCACGATCGGGGATGGCGCGCTGGGATTGTTGGCGGCGACCAGGCGCCTTGAGGATGCCACCGGATTTCTCGCGGACCGCTACCGGGTGCCGCAGCCACGCCTGGGGCTGGCGATTTATGGTATCGTGGCGGCCTGCATCGATGTGTCCGACGGGCTGATCCAGGATCTCGGCCACCTTTGTCGTGCCGGCGGGCTGGCGGCCGAGATCGAGGCCGAGAAGGTGCCGACGTCGGAGGCGGCCTACCGGGCCGGTCCAGGCCATTTGGAGCGCCGTCTGACCGGCGGGGATGATTACGAGTTACTGATGGCCGTGGCGCCGGAGCATGAAGTCGATTTGGTGCGCCATGCCGCAAGCGTGGGCATGAAGGTGACACGGATTGGTGCGTTCCATGAGGGCGCGCCACACGTGGATGTCCGTGATACTTCAGGCGTTATCTTACCGTTCGCCACCGAGGGCTGGAGCCACTTCCCGTAAATCGGGCATCGCCTGACCGGCAGGTCAGAAGTTGTTGGCGCCGCCGGTGCCGCCGGTCTGGTTCTGTTTCTGACCGCTGGTGTTGCCGCCCGGGCTGAACCGGCCGACGTTGCCAAGCAGTTGTTGCAGCACCGAGGCGCTGTTGCCTGGCGATGGCGTGACGCGGGATACCACGGTTACGTTCTGCGCGTCATCCTGGCCGCGCTTCTCGATGTTGCGCAGCACGCCGCCCTGGTCAAAGGTCAGCACCACCACCTGCTGGTCGCGGATGCGTTGGGTGCCGCCGATGACCGGCTTGGTTACTTCGTTGATGTAGATCCAGGTGTTGTCGTCGAACGTGGCGCGCGCGGTGGGCGAGCCGATCAGCGCGGTGGCGTCGGCGCGGCTGGACGTCCCGGGTACGAGCTGGGCCAGCAGTTCCGGGTCCACCTTGTTGCCGCGGGTCTGCGGTGGGAAGGTCATAAAATCCGGTGCTGCACAGGCCCCGACGTTGAGCGCCAGGCCTGCGAGCAGAAACAGATGTAGCGGACGGGCGGCTATGGAGCGCAACTTCGGATCCTCGAGAGTGGCCGGGAGAGGTTTTCACCATGCAGCTTCGGCGACGCCGTGGTTGCCAGCGCCAGGTCTGCCCCTCATCTAAGCTTTGCTGTGCTGCACGTCACGCGCCAATTGCGATATCGGCTGATTGGGCCGGGCGATGTGATACCGACGCCGGGAAAGAGTCCGGCACTGGGAGAGAATGATGAGTCTGTTCGGGTTCAATCTGTTCGGTCTGCTGGGCCGGGGCCGAACCGAGCGCAGCGGCTACGAGCTTTATGGCGAGGCGGTGCGGGCTGCGCGGACGCCCTATTTCTATTCGGATCTCGGCGTGCCCGACACGCTGGATGGCCGCTTCGATCTGGTCGGGCTGCACGCCTTTCTGCTGATCCGCAAGCTGTCGGCCGAACCGCGCGGCTTGCCCGTGTCGCAGGCAGTTTTTGACGCCATGTTCTCCGACATGGACGTGAACCTGCGCGAGATGGGGGTGGGCGATCTGTCGGTTGGCAAGAAGGTGCGCGCCATGTGGGAGGCGTTTCACGGTCGCGCCCACGCCTATGCCGAGGCGATGAAAATCGGCCCCGAGGCTTTGGCCGAGGCGTTGGAGCGCAATATCTGGCCCGGCGAGCAACATACTTTGGCCGCAGGGAACCTGGCGCGGCTGGTCTATGCGCAGGATGCCCATCTACAGCGCCTGGATCTGTCAGTGCTGATCGCCGGCGGCCGTCCGGCCTCTGTTTTCCTCTCACCAGCCGAGGTGTTCGCATGAGCGACGGTCTTGCGCTCGAAATGTCCCGCCCGGTCGCCACCGACCGCATTCCCAGCGTCGCCATGACGATGGACGTGGCAGCCACCTCCCAAGAGTGCGATGCGGTGGCGGGGCGGCTGGAACTGCCGCTCGTGCGGCTGTTGGCCTGCCACTACACGCTGACCCGGCCGCTGGCCGGCGCCACGCGCCGCCGAGAGGGCGAGATTGTGGCTGAGGGGCATCTTCGCGCCAGCGTGGTGCGCGAATGCGTGGTGACGCTGGAGTTGTTCGACGAGATCATCGAGGACCGCTTCCGCGTGCGATTCGTGCCGGCCGGCACTGAATCGGACGATGACGATCCCGAGGCCGATGACGAGATCCCATATCAAGGTGCCTCCATCGATCTCGGCGAGGCCACGGTGGAGCAGCTGGCGCTGTCGCTTGACCCCTATCCACGCAAGCCTGGCGCGGAATTGCCGCCGGAAGCCTGCGAGATCGACTTGGGTCCGTTCGCGGCGCTGGCGAGACTGGCAAAACGAGACGATGGGGCGGTCTGAACCAGACGCTCACCCATGCGTCAACTCGCTTGCAGCCTGTGGGGGGCTCTGCTAGACCGCGCGGCTTGCGTTGTTGCCATTATGTGACCCGTAGGCCGGCCCAACTGTGGGCGGGTCGCTGTTCACGCTGACCGGAGGGGCTTTGTCCCATGGCTGTTCCAAAGAGAAAGACCTCGCCCTCGCGCGCAGGCATGCGTCGCAGCCACCAGGCTCTGACCACCGAAGCGCACGCCGAGTGCTCCAATTGCGGCGAGCTGAAGCGCCCGCATCATGTGTGCGCGCATTGCGGGCATTACGATGGCCGCGAAGTTGTAGCAGCTGGCAAGGCTCTCAAAAGTGCAGTTCGCGTCTGATCCGCTTGGCTGACCCGATTTTGGCCAACCAAGTCCCCGGCTGCGGCGCGACTCCTGTTTGCAGGGTGTTGCGTCCTGAGCCTTCCGCTTCGTTGCAGTGTGGTCTCAAACATCTCGATGCTTTGCGTTGTTGGGAATTAGAGTCTTGGCTGTTATGATCGAAGCCGGAGCGAATGGGGCGAAAAGCGTGGAGAAGGGCATCTATAGCCTGGCGATCGATGCGATGGGGGGTGACAGTGCCCCTGATATCGTGGTCGAGGGGCTCGATGTCGCGGCTGAGCGGCACCCGCTTGCGCGGTTTCTGCTAGTGGGTGACGAAGCCAGGCTAGCGCCGCTACTGAAGCGGTTCAAGCGCGCGGCAAAGGCATGCACGGTTCTGCACACCACGGATGCGATCACTGCCGACACCAAGGGCACCATGGCGCTGCGCATGCGGCGATCGTCCATGCGCCTGGCAATTGATGCGGTGGCGT
>JAYTHH010000408.1:0-10001 GCA_043732745.1 Rhodospirillales bacterium | reverse complement strand
ATGATGTCGCAGTCAGCTTGCCATCCCTGGCAGCCTGATCGAGCAGCCAACCCTGCTCAGCAATGCCGTTGCTACACCACGGCTCGGGACATGATCGTTTGCACGCAATGTGGTTAGCGACTTCAGCAGGCGGTTACAGCGGAGACGACGACTGACCCAGGGCGCTGCGAGAGCTACGGTCCATGATCACAGGCGCGTTCAGATTACGAAAGCGAGGGCGTTCTAAACGATACTGAAAGGGCATCAGACGTGGAGCCGATCTCCAGAGTAGCTGACCGGGCCAACCCCCTCGATGCGGGCCAGGCGCAAACCATGGAACTCAGGATCGGTCATGCCGTGCCTTCGCATGCCTTGCGGCAAAAGCAACGGACCGTCAGCGGATGTCGCGGTATTCGCGGGTCACAGGGCGTTTGATCAACACTTCGGAGATGAAATTGGTACCATAGCGCCACGCCGTCACCCCCACGCCCTCGGCATGAAGCCGGCGCGCGGACGTGGGCATGGTCAGCCCACGCAGGAACAGCACCCGGCCTTGTGCGGCAAGGCGGCGGGCGATGTTGGTGTCCTCGCCGTAGAAGGCGATATCGGTGTCGAATCCGCCGATGGCCTCCAGCGCCGCCCGGCTGGCGGCAAAATTGCCGCCGACGGCCATGTAGCGGGTGATCCAGTAGGCGGGGAGCGCCAGCAGCGCCCAGTAAAGCGTCACCATCATCTGCTGAGAGGGCGAGGCGTCGTGATAGATGTAAGGGCCGCTTACGCACACCACCCGTGGATCGGCGGCATAGGCGTCCAGCACGCCGGCAATCCAGCCGGGTGGCATGCGGGTGTCGGCGTCGACATAGCCCACCACCGTGCCGTGCGAGGCCAGCAGTCCAGCCTGGCGCGCCCGCGTCAGCCCCTTGCGGGCCTCGGGTACCACGCGCACGCCGGGCACGGCGGCTGCCACCGCGGCGGTGGCGTCGGTGCTGGCATTGTCCACCACCAGCACCTCGACCTCGTCCGGCCACGGGCAGCGCGCAACTTCCGCCACGACATGCGCGAGGCAGTCGGGCAGGTAGTCCTGTTCGTTGAATGCGGGGATGACGATGCTCAGGCGCATGATCGGCTCCAGTCAGTGTCCGTCGTCTGGCCTGTGCTGCGGCTGGCGGCGCGCGCATACGCCGCCAGCCCCATATCGGTGACTGGCGCCACACCGAACTGCGCGGCCCAGTGTGCCGCCGCCGCGCCGGTGCGCTGCCGCAGGTGGGGGTCCGACAGCAGCTCGGCCAAGCGGGCGGCGATCTCGGCTGCGTCGCCGGGCGTGGCCAGCGCGCCGGTGCCGGGCGGCACGTATTCCACCAGCGGCCCGTGCCGCACGGCCACCACCGGCAGCCCGGCGCTCATCGCCTGCAACAGCGCCATGCCCTGCGACTCCGAGGTGCTGGCTAGTGCGAAGGCGTCGGCGGCCTGGAACAGCCGGGCGAGAGCGGCGTGGTCGAGCATGCCGGTGAAGCGCACGGCGTCCGCCACGCCCAACTCCCGCGCCAGCGCTTCCAGTGCGGCCTGCTCCGTGCCGCGCCCGGCCAGCACCAGCATCGCCTGCGGCACCCGGGCTCGCAGCGCGGGCAGGGCGCGGATCAACACGTCAATATGCTTCTCCCGCGCCAGCCGCCCGGCATAGACGACACTGGCCGGCGACAGGCCCAGTTTCTGCTTCAGCCGGGCACGTTCCTCGGGTGACGCAGTGTGGAACCGTTCGCTGTCGATCGGATTGGAAATCACCGCCGCCGCGCCGCGAAAGCCGTGCACGCGCATCTCTGCCAGTGTGGCGCGCGAGGGCACGCTGGTCCACGCACAATGGTTGTAGAATCCCGCCACCGCCCGGCACGCCACGCGCGCGGCCGCTTCCGGTGCCAGCGGGGCATAGAGGCTGAAGCCGGAGATCGCCCAGTGGTTGGTGCCCAGCAACGGCAGGCCGCTGCGTCGTGCCGCCGCCCGCGCCGCGAGGCCGGCACCGAGGAAGGTGTGGGTGTGTATCACATCCGGCCGGAACGCCGCCAATACGCCAGCCGTGCGCGTCCACGGCAGGGCCAGGCGGGACTGACCGGTGGAGCCGGGCGCGGGCAGGGCGGACAGGCGGTGGATTGTGACGTTCTCTCCGATCTCCATCTCCGCCACCGCAAGCCCGGCACGGCGGAAATCCCTGGGGGACGCGGCCGGTGCCAGGATGAGCACGGCCACACCGCGCCGGCCGAGCTCGCGAGCGCTGGCCATGATCGAATCCTGGATGCCACCGAGTTCCGGAAAGAAACTGTCGGTGAACATTGCGATGCGCAGGGGCGCCTGCGCATCCTTACGCCCGGGGATGTCGCTCATGCCGTCGGCGGCTCGGCGTCGCCGGCCAAATGATTTGCCAGCACCAAAAGCCCGCCACCGGCCAATACGAACATTACGACGCTGGCCACCTTCAACTCGCTGCCGAGTGTCGTGTAGAGATGCCCGAACCAATAGCCAGTCACCATCAGGAGCGCCGATTTCGGTAGCGTTGCCAGCAGGTTGTAGCCCAGGAAAGTACGCAGGGGCACTTTCGCTGCACCGGCCGCCATCAGCACCGCGAAGCCGGCCGAATGGGTCAGCTTGCCGAACAGCAGCACTGGCCCGGCGCCATCGCGGATACGCGGGCCGAGAACTTCCACCCGCCGGCGCAGCCAGTTCAGCCAGCGCCATTCGCCCGGCTGCTCATGGCCGTGAATCGTCAATCGTTCGGACATCGCCCTGCCGGCGCCATAATACAACAAGTCGCCGACCAGATCGGCGCACACCACGACGACGAACACCGCGGTCACGTCCAGCGTACCCCGGGCGGCCAGGAACGCCGCGAACACAGTGGCGATCGGCCCCTCGACAATGGCCAGCGGAAACAACGCCACATAGCCGTAGACAGCGAGGAAATGCTGCAACGCCCCGCTCATCCCGCCGCGCTGTCGGCCAGGGACGGGAGGGCGACCGAGCCCTCCCAGCACGCGGTCGCCGGCGTCGCCACCGGCGTCTGCATTGGGCGTGGTGCCTCGGGCCAGGTCAGCATCTCCATCCGTCCGTCATGGTGCTCTACCACCGCGGTGCAGGAGGACACCCAGTCGCCGGTGTTGATGTAGTTCAGGCCCGCCACCTCGCGCATCGCCGGGCGGTGCAGATGCCCGCAGATCACGCCGTCCAGTCCGCGATGCCGTGCCGCCTGCACCGCCTGGCGGATGAAGCGCACGTCGCTGCCGCGTCGCCGCACCCAGCCAAGCCGCTTGCGCAATCGAGTAATGCCGTCATGTGCCAGCACCGACGCGGAATAGATCCAGATTCCAAGTGCCGCCAGCCGGCGCATCCGTCGCACCACCGGGTCGAACTGGTCGCCATGCACCACCAGGTAGCGCTGCCCGTCCTGTGCCTGATGCACCGCGTGGTCGACCACTTCGATGCCACCGAGATGCAGCCCGACCGTGCCGAGCAGGAACTCGTCATGGTTGCCGGGGATGTAGAGGATGCGGGTGCCGGCATGCTGCTTGGCGAGCAGGATGCGGACAATGGCGTCGTGCGACTTCGGCCAGTGCCAGCGCGCCTTCAGCCGCCAGCCGTCGACGATATCGCCCACCAGATAGATGCGTTGCACATCGTACGCCGATAACAGGTCCAGCAGGCTCTCCGCGCGACAGGCACGGGTGCCGAGATGCACGTCGGAGATGAACAGAGAGCGGAGGCGCGCCGGCTCCGATGGGATCGGTGGTCGCGCGTCTGTCATCGTGTCTGTCCTTTCGCAGTAACCCGCGCACCGCGCCAAAGCGAGCTTCGGCATGTCTGTCGGAAACCTATCCACTGCACAACGGCGAACATACAATCTTCGGTCCCATTAAAACTTGGTATACCGTGATCCGGTGATTTTCCAGAAATTTTCAGGTCGGATAATTCGGAAATTGTCCGAGACTCGATCGCAGAGCGTGTCCCATCGTTCAGGCACGTCTTTACACAGAAACGTGAGAATTACCGTCACAAAATTCCCGAATCGTTCATGGCATCTGTTGTGGGTGACGTGCTTGTGCATAAGGCCCCAGAGCCGCTCGATCGGGTTCAAGTAAGTGCAAGTAGGGTGGGATAAAGCGGAGCCTGATCCAGCAGCCTGGAGTTGTCAACGAGATCTGAACCAGCTTGGCGGGTGGTAACGGGCGTTATCGACGAACAGGTGGATCACCCGTTTTTTTGAATACATTGCGCCAATTGCCTCGAGCAACCTGGTGATGCTGGCCACATCCACCGTCAGTGCTTCAAGAATACCGGTCTGCCCTGCCTGCAGGTCGATCTTACAATGAATATTGAGACATTGGCGACCTCTGGTCTGCCCCACCGCGATTGCCACCTCTCCAACTAGCCGACCGTCCAAACGGCATGGGTCGGGTGGACGGCGTCGCCGAAGAGCACGACTTCGTCATGCTCCAACTGATTCAACAAGCTTTCGTAATGCTTGACGAAAGCGGCTTGCTTGGCCGGGTCGAGCTTGCACGCCACTTCGCGGGGCTCGCGGTGCTCCATGCGAAGTCGGTGAAGCAACGCAATCAGGCCAAACCGCCCCTGATAAACCACACCCAGTTCTTGCTCGATCCAAGCTCCGACCTGGCGTATTGATCGCGGCAAGGTTGCGATGATCCACGATTTTAGCTTGTCCTGCTGAGCTTGGCGCAAGCGACAGGCGCTGCCTTCGTAACCAAAGCCTGCCAGGCCCTCGATGCCGTCTTCCTGATACAGGCGAAGCCAAGTGCAGATTGTATCGTCGTCCAGCAACAGAACCAACGCCCCAGCCTCGCAACTTATGCCGTTGTCCATCAGAACCAGAGCGTTTGCCCGCCGTGCAAGGCGATGCGCTACAGATCCATCACGCGCCAACTCCATCAGGTCTTGTTGTGATGCCGGATCCAGAAAACCGCGCATTTCCGTACGCACAGTCGTACTGCCCGGGGCGCTCCGCCGGCCCGTGGGTTCGCTTCGCGGCCATTGGCGCGGACTGGCGGTGGCGCTCGGGCCGGGGATGCTGCTGATGTGAGCGACAGCAGCGGCGTTAGCGTGCTGGCGTCTCGGCCTGACCTTGCGCATCTGCACGCTGATTGGGGCGATCATCGTGCCGACCGCCCCAGTGCTGTCGGCGCCCGTTGTGAGCAGTGATCTGGCGCAACGGGCAGTTCGGCAATTACCTACCGCCCCATTTACGCCTGTGGGCCGCCCAGGCGTAACTCGGGAATTACGGCACTGCTCCTTTGGCCCGGACCTTGAGTCGCAGGAATTGCGCATGGTGGCCTTGGGTAGTTTCCGAAGCTGCTGCTTCCGGCGTGCCAGCGGCTATGTAAATGCGGTCACGCGCCACCACGGGCGCAGAGGTCGGGAAAACACTATGGATCGCGCGCCACACGAGACCATCGAACTACCGATCGACCTTCTCTGCATCAACACGATCCGCACCCTGGCGATGGATGCGGTGCAACTGGCAGATTCCGGCCACCCCGGCACGCCCATGGCGCTTGCGCCGGTGGCCTACACGCTCTGGCAGCGGGCGTTGCGCTACGATCCCGCCAATCCGCTCTGGCCCGATCGTGACCGGTTCGTGCTGTCCAACGGCCACGCATCGATGCTGCTTTACGCGATCCTGCATTTGGCCGGCGTGAGCGCATCAGGCGGCGATGCTCCGGCATCCCAGCCGGCGGTGTCGCTGGATGACATCAAGGCGTTCCGCCAGCTTGGCAGCCGGTGCCCCGGCCATCCGGAATACGGCAGCACCGTCGGCGTGGAGACGACGACGGGGCCGCTCGGCCAGGGCTGCGCCACCAGCGTGGGCATGGCGATCGCCCGGAGCTGGCAGGCTGCGACCTTTAACCGGCCCGGCTTCACCCTGTTCGATCATGACATCTACGTGCTCTGCGGTGACGGCGATATGATGGAGGGTGTCACCAGCGAGGTCGCGTCGCTCGCCGGCCACCTGATGCTCGGCCACCTCTGCTGGATCTATGACAGCAACGACATCACCATCGAAGGCCACACCGATCTCGCGCTCAGCGACAACGTGGCGGCCAGGTTCCTGGCCTATGGCTGGAATGTGGAACTTGTCGGTGACGCCAACGACACCGCTCGGCTGGCGACCGCATTGGAGAATTTCCGCAAGGCGCGTGCGGTGCCGACGCTGATCATCGTCAAGAGCCATATCGGCTATGGCGCTCCCCACAAGCACGACACCAGTGCCGCCCATGGCGAGCCACTTGGCGTGGAGGAGATCCGCCTGGCAAAGCGCAGCTACGGCTGGCCCGAGGACGCGTCTTTCCTGGTGCCCAGCGGTGTGCAGGCACATTTCGACGCCAGTGTCGGCGCGCGCGGACACGCGCTGCACGAAGCCTGGCTTGCGACGATGGCGCAGTACCGCAGCCATCATCCAACCCTTGCCGCGACCCTGGACCAGATCGGTACGGGCGACCTCCCGGCAGGGTGGGACAGCGATCTGCCCAGGTTTGCAACCGACGCCAAGGGGCTGGCCACGCGTGAGGTATCCGGCAAGGTTCTGAACGCCATCGCCGGCCGCACGCCATGGATGCTGGGCGGTTCGGCCGATCTCGCGCCCTCGACCAAGACCACGCTGACATTCCAAGGCGCCGGCGACTTCGAGGCCTCCACGCCCTCCGGCCGCAACATGCATTTCGGTATCCGAGAGCACGCCATGGGGGCGGTGCTCAACGGTCTGGCGCTGTCCGGGCTGCGCCCCTTCGGGTCGACCTTCCTGATCTTTGCCGATTACCTGAAGCCCGCTCTGCGTCTCAGCGCACTGATGGAACTGCCGGTAATCCATGTTTTCACGCATGATTCCATTGGCCTGGGCCAGGATGGCCCGACGCACCAGCCCATCGAGCAACTCGCCATGCTGCGCGCCATGCCGAACCTCATCGTCCTGCGCCCGGCCGACGCAAACGAGGTGGTGCAGGCCTGGCGGGTAATCGGCGGGCTCCGCCACCAGCCTGCGTGCCTCGTGCTCACCCGCCAGGCGCTGCCGACCATCGACCGGGCACGCTTTGCCCCGGCTGCCGGTGTTGCGCGTGGCGCCTACGTGCTGGCCGAAGCGGGCAAGGGAGCGCCGGCGGTGATTTTGATCGGCACCGGCAGCGAGGTCTCGCTCTGCCTTGCGGCCTTCGAGACCCTTGCGCACGAGGGTGTTGCGGTCCGTGTGGTCAGCATGCCGTCCTGGGAGCTGTTCGAACAACAGGACCAGGCCTATCGCGATCAGGTTCTGCCGCCTGGTGTAACGGCCCGGGTGTCGGTGGAAGCGGCCGCCTTGCTCGGCTGGGACCGCTATGTCGGCCTCAGCGGCGCGCGCATCGGCATGCACGGCTTCGGCGCCTCCGCCCCGATCGGCGACCTCATGACCCATTTTGGCTTCACGCCTGCTGCGGTATGCGCCGCCGCCCGCGAACAGATCGCCGGCCAGCAGGGAAAGACCGCATGAACACGCTGCAACAGCTCGCGGATTGCGGCCAGGCGCCCTGGCTCGACAATCTCACCCGCAGCTTGATTAGCCAAGGCGGGCTACAGCGGCTGATCGTGCAGGATGGCCTGAAGGGCCTCACCTCCAACCCGTCGATCTTCGAGAAAGCCATCGCTGAGAGCCGTGACTACGACACGGCGATCCAGCAGTTCCTGGCGCAGGCCGATCACGGCGTGGCCGAGATCTATGAGTATCTGGTCATCGCCGATATTCGCGCCGCCGCCGATCTGCTGCGGCCGGTCCATGACCAAACCGATGGACGCGATGGCTATGTGAGCCTGGAATGCTCGCCGTATCTCGCTGATGACACAAAGGCCACCATGGCAGAGGCGCAGCGCCTGTGGCAGGCGGTGGCCCGGCCCAACCTGATGGTGAAGGTGCCTGGAACAGCCGCCGGGATCCCCGCCATTCGCCGCCTGATCGGCGCGGGGCTCAACATCAACGTGACATTGCTGTTCTCTGTCGAAGTCTATGAACAGGTGGTGGAGGCCTACGTCGCCGGGCTCGAAGACCGTTGCCGTGCGGGCGGAAACATCTCCCGCATCGCAAGCGTGGCCAGCATATTTGTCAGCCGCATCGATGTCGCGGTGGACAGGAAGCTCGACGCATTGGGCGATGCGGCGCTGGCCGATCGGTTGCGCGGCAAGGCGGGTATCGCCAACGCGAAGCTCGCCTATGCGCGATATGCAGCATTGTTCGCCGGCCCGCGGTGGGAGCGTCTCGCTGCCGCCGGCGCCCGGTCCCAGCGCCTGCTCTGGGCCTCGACCAGCACCAAGAACCCCGACTACCCCGACACGATGTATGTCGAGGCGCTGATCGGCCCCGACACCGTCGACACCATGCCGCCGGCAACCATGGACGCGTTCCGCGATCACGGCAGCGCCGCGGCCGACGCCATCAAGCAGGACCTGCCCGCGTCCCTTGCGCTGATGGAAGAGCTTGCAACACACGGCGTGTCGATCCAGGCCGTCACCTCGGCGCTGGTCACCGACGGCGTCGCCCAGTTCGCGGCCTCGTTCGACACGCTGCTGGGTGCCATCGCTCACCGCCGCCTCACGCTGCAGGACGGCGTCGATCCGCGCCAGAAGATCCATTTCGGTGGCCAGCCGTTCGCATCCGCCTGCGCCGCCGAAATGACCGCGTGGTGCCGCGGCGGACGCATCAGGCAGCTGTGGTCAGGCGATGCATCGCTCTGGACCGGTAGTGGCGAGGCGGCGAGGCTGGGCTGGCTGCAGGTCCCTGCGCCGGATCGTCCGGAGATCGCGGCACTGCGAAATTTTGCGGACGAGATCAGGGCGCGCGGTGTCAGCGATGTCCTGCTGCTGGGGATGGGCGGATCGAGCCTGGGGCCGGAGGTGCTGGGCCTGAGCTTCGGGCAGCAGCCTGGATGGCCGCGCTTTCATATGCTCGACAGCACCGACCCTGCTCAGGTCCTGGCTGTCGAACAGGCGGTCGACCTCGCCCACACCCTGGTGATTGTCTCCTCCAAGTCCGGCAGCACGCTGGAGCCGAACATCTTTCTCGACTATTTTCACGCCCGCATCAGCGCGCTGGTTGGTCCCGCCAAGGCAGGTGCACAGTTTGTGGCGGTGACCGACCCTGGCTCCCCCCTGCAGGCCCGCGCCCATGCGCTCGATTTCGCGCATGTGTTCCACGGCGAGAAAGCCATCGGCGGACGTTATTCGGTGCTTTCGGCGTTCGGACTGGTGCCCGCCGCCGCCCTTGGCATCGACATCGATCGCCTGCTTACGACCACGCAGACGATGGTGCGCTCGTGCGGCGCGGACGTGCCGCCGGCGGAAAATCCGGGCGTGCAGCTCGGCATCGCCATGGGGATCGCTGCGAAACATTTCGGGCGCGACAAGGTGACGATCATCGCAGCACCCGGGATCGCCGATTTCGGCAACTGGCTGGAGCAACTGCTGGCAGAAAGCTCTGGCAAACAGGGGCTCGGTCTGATCCCGGTGGCTGGCGAGGCTCTTGAAATGCCGCCAGCCTACGAATCTGATCGGTTCTTCGTGTTTCTGGACCTGGAGAGCGATTTCGATCCGGCCCAGCGTGTGGCTGTCTCCGCATTCGAGCAGTCCGGCGCCCCGGTCGTTGTCATCCGGATCAAGGACGTCTGGTGTCTCGGCCAGGAGTTCTTCCGCTGGGAGATCGCAACCGCCGTCGCCTGCGCCGTCATCGGCGTCAATCCATTCGACCAGCCCGACGTTGAAGCCAGCAAAACCGCCACGCGCGCGTTGATGGACGGCAGCGCCCAAACAGGCTCGCCGAAGGCGGACACGCCGTTGTTGTCGACGCCAGGCGTCGCCCTGTTCGCCGATCCGCGCAACGCCGCCGAACTCGGCCATCACTCCACGCTGGAGCAATACCTGCGCAGTCATTTCCGCCGGGCGCGTGGCGGCGACTACGTGGCGCTGCTGGCCTATCTCCAGCGCGATGCCGCGACCATGCACAGCCT
>JAYTHH010000407.1:0-3048 GCA_043732745.1 Rhodospirillales bacterium | reverse complement strand
ATCGACATGCAGGGCGAAGCGGGCGTTGCTCTCGGTGTATTCATGGCCGCAGCACACCAGCGTGTCGCCCGGAAGTTTTGCGAATTTGGCCAGCGAGGCGAACATGTCGGCCGGGCCGGCCTCGCTGAGCCGGCCGCAGCCCAGGCTGAACAGGGTGTCGCCACTCAGCAAAATGCCGCCATCGGCAAAGTAATAGGCGATGTGGCCGCGCGTATGGCCGGGTGTGTCGATCACCACGCCGGTGCAGTTGCCCAGCGTGATGGTGTCGCCTTCGACCAGTTCGCGGTCCAGTCTCGGCAGGCGATAGGCGTCCGCCTTTGCGCCAACCACCGGCGCGGGGAAGCGGGCGCGGATGGCGTCGACGGCCGCGATATGGTCGCTGTGGTGATGGGTGATGATGATCATGTCCAGCCGCCCGCCCTCGGCGTTGATCATGGCCACGATCGGCGCCTCCTCCGCCGGATCGACGATGGCGGTGGCGCCGGTTTCGCTGCACCGCAGCAGCCAGGCGTAGTTGTCGGACAGGATGGCGATGGGATGTGCTGTGATCATGCTGCTGGTTTAGCATCCCCCACGGAGGCTGCAAACCAACAGGCGATGACGCTGCTGTCGGTCACAGGGCTGATGGCCGGCGCGCGCTGTGTTAGGCTTGCGCATGACCGCAGACGCCGAAGCGACCGCCCGTTTCTACGCCGGCCTTCAGGGCCGTGTGGTGACGCGACTGCTCGTCGACCGAATCGGCCTGTTGCTGCCCAATGTGGCGCGGCTGTCGGTGCTCGGCATAGGCCATGCGGGGCCGTATCTGCCGCCGCACTCCGGCCCGGGCGCCGCCAGACTCTGTGTGGCGTTGAGCCAAGCTCAGCTGGGGGCCACGGCGTGGCCGGCCGACGGGCCGAGCCTTGCCTGCACCTCAGAGGAGGACGCGCTGCCGTTTCCCGATCTGAGCTTCGATCGCGTGTTGCTGGTCCACGGGCTGGAGGCCGCCGACAACGCCAGGCGGCTGCTGCGCGAGGCGTGGCGGGTGTTGAAGGATGATGGTCGCTTGATTGTGGTGGCTCCCAATCGTCGTGGTCTGTGGGCCTATGTGGAAAGCACGCCGTTCGGCCAGGGCCAGCCCTATTCGCCAGGCCAGATCGGCCGCCTTCTGCGCTCGTCGCTGTTTGCCATCGAGACGCGCGACACCGCGCTGTATATGCCGCCGCTGCGCTGGCGCGTGGTGCTGCGCGGTGCCCGGCTGTGGGAGGGTGCCGGGCGAACGCTGGCCTCGCAATTGGCCGGGGTCACGATCACCGAGGCGTCCAAGGACCTTTACGGTATCATCCCGACGGGAGAGGGCGCGCGACGACGCATGGTGGTGACCGAGCAGGCATGATCTGGCGTCCGGTGGCCAGCGCGGCGATCATCCGACATAACGGCGTATGTCCTGGCATTTCATCATCCTCGCGATCGCGGCCTTTTTCGCCGGCGCCATGAATGCGCTGGCCGGCGGTGGCTCGTTCGTCACATTCCCCGCTTTGCTGCTGACGGGGCTCGATCCACGCGCAGCCAACATCACGTCCACCATCGCGCTGTTCCCGGGCCAGATCACCAGCGCGCTGTCCAGCCGGTCGCTGGTCCAAGGCATCGGCCGCATGCCCTTTTCGGGCCTGCTGGTGATCAGCCTCGGCGGCGGCGCGGTGGGCGCGCTGCTGCTGTTGGCGACGCCCCCGGATTTCTTTGCCCAGCTGGTGCCGTATCTCGTGCTGTTCGCCACCGGCGTGTTCACCTGGGGCAGCTTTTTCCGCAAACCGCCCAAAGTCGCGCGCGCGATGTCGCCGCGTGTGGCGGGGCTCCTGCAGCTTGGCATCGCGATCTATGGCGGCTATTTCGGCGGCGGCATCGGGTTCCTGATGCTGGCCACGCTTACAATCGCAGGGATGGCGATGCGCAACGCCGGCGCCACCAAGAATGCACTGGCCGGCTGCATGAACGCATCGGCCGTGCTGGTGTTTTTGCTGGCGCCGGATATCGCCTGGGTGCAGGCCGGGATCGTGGCGGTGGCCGCGATGATCGGCGGCCTCGCTGGCGCGTGGTTGCTGCGCCGGGTCAATGAAAAGCTGTTGCGCGGGTGTGTGGTGGCGGTGGGCGCGGCGTTGACGGTGGGATTGTTCTTGCGCGGGTGATCGCCCCACCCGTCGGTCGGGTATCGTCCGACTTGCGGGTATTCGCCGGGTTTGACTTGACTCCGGCCGCTTGCGGGTTATCTCTGCGCCATCTGTCATCCGGCCAGCGCCTTGTGCGCAGGCAAGTCGTGCCAAGGCGGCGCGCAAACGTTCCGGCTCGCTCTCCAGCGGGCCGCGCAAGGATACTTTCTTTCTCATGGCATCAGCAGCCGCAGCCTACGTGAACGACCATATGGGTGGCGAGGATTTCGCCTCCCTGCTCGACGAGACCCTTGGCCGGGACACCGGCTTTGACGGGTCCGTCGTTACCGGTGTCGTCATCCGACTCACCGAAGAATTTGCCATCGTCGATGTCGGGCTGAAGTCCGAAGGCCGCGTGGCGCTGAAGGAATTCGGCCCCCCCGGTGCTGCCACCGAGGTAAAGCCGGGCGATCACATCGAGCTTTACGTCGAGCGCTACGAAGACCGTGACGGCTCGATCGTCCTGTCGCGTGAGAAGGCGCGTCGCGAAGAGGCGTGGACCAATCTGGAGAAGGCCTTCGAGGCGCAGTTGCGCGTCAATGGCACGATCTATGGCCGCGTGAAGGGTGGCTTCACGGTCGATCTCGGCGGCGCTGTAGCGTTCCTGCCGGGCTCGCAGGTGGATATTCGGCCGGTTCGTGACGTGGGGCCCCTGATGGGCACGCCGCAGCCGTTCCAGATTTTGAAGATGGACCGTGCACGCGGCAATATTGTTGTGTCGCGTCGCGCCGTGCTTGAGGAAACCCGTGCGGAGCAGCGCAGCGAGCTGATCCAGGGCCTCAAGGAAGGCATGATCCTGGACGGCGTGGTGAAGAACATCACCGATTACGGCGCGTTCGTGGACCTCGGCGGCGTCGATGGCCTG
>JAYTHH010000406.1:0-3048 GCA_043732745.1 Rhodospirillales bacterium | reverse complement strand
TGGCTGGATCGAGAAACAGGTTCAGCAGGAACGGATAGACGGACTCCATCTTATCCGGCCCGCCGAGATTTAACAGCACAACAGCGGTCTTTGGTCGCTTGGGGCGGGTGGGCATTTGGGTCATGGGATCAGAAATGGCCGGTGGTGCGGCCACGTCAAGCATTGCGCCTGCTGACGCTGTCATGCAGCGCGGATCTGCGCGATCAGCGCTGCCACATGTTCCGGCGGCGTGTGCGGCAGGACACCGTGGCCGAGATTGAAGATATGCGGCCGCCCCCGCAGCGCCTCCAGGATCGAAGCGGCCTCACGCGACAATGCCTCACCGCCTGCGACCAGGGCCAGCGGGTCAAGGTTGCCTTGCAGCGCCATCGACGACGGGATCATCGCCGCCGCATACCCAGGCTCCGCTGACGTGTCGATCGCCACTCCCTGCACACCGGTGTTGGCGGCATATTCGCCCAGCATCATGCCGGCCAGCCGCGGGAAACCGATCACGGGCACCCGTGGGAAGCGGCTGCGCAAGGCGGCCACGATCCTGGCCGTCGCCTCGATGACATGCACGCGGAACAAATGCGGCGACAGGATGCCGGCCCAGCTGTCGAACAGCATCACCACCTCGGCGCCGGCGAGGATCTGTGCCGACAGATAGGTAATGGTCGATGTCACCAGCTTGTCCATCAAACGGGCGAACAATTCAGGCTGGCCATGCGCCATGGCGCGCACATGGGCAAATTCCTTGGAGCCGCCGCCTTCGATCATGTAGCAGGCCACCGTGAACGGCGACCCAGCGAACCCAATCAGCGTGGCCTCGCCTTCGCCTTCGCGCTGGCGTTCATCCAGCGCCGCGCGAACCAGGCGGACAGTCTCCAGGATGGGCCTGATGGCGATACGCACCCGCGCCACGTCCAACGCCTCGATTCCGGCGGCATCGCGGATCGGCGGCAGCACCGGGCCTTCGCCCTCGGCGAAATGCAGATCCTGACCGAGCGCCCAGGGCAGCACGAGAATGTCACTGAACAGGATCGCCGCATCCATGCCGAAGCGGCGGACCGGCTGAAGCGTGACTTCGGCCGCCAACTGCGGATTGGTGCACAGGTCCATGAACCCCGTGGTCCGAGCTCGGACGGCACGATATTCCGGCAGGAACCGCCCAGCCTGGCGCATCAGCCACACCGGCGGCGGCCACACCGCCTCCCCGTCGAGCACGCGTAAAATCTTCTTGGTCATCGGTCCCGCCGTCGTCAAATCTGGGTCCCCTTATCAAGGATAAAAAGAAAAGAGTCTTGATGAAGCCTTAGTGGAACGCTGTGGATGATGGGGTACACCCGTTGGGCCGATTTCATAGGCAGATTGTCCACACAAGGCTTAAAGCGTAACCCCTTGGGCGAAAACATTTTTATCGTCTTCTCCCCAGCCAAGCGACACGTGAGCCGATTTCATCCCACTGTCACATGAGCGCGCCGGTTATCCCCGTTCCCCGAAAACCTTCCCGCGCTGGCACACTCCAAGGGCACTTATCCCCGCTATCCCCAATTGCTATCCTGGCTGAATGTCAAACCGCATCAACCTGCATCTGGTCTCGGACGCCACTGGCGAGACGCTGAACTCGATCACCCGTGCCACGGTATCGCAGTTCGAACACGCCAGTATCGTCTATCATCGCTGGAGCCTCATTCGAACGCGCTTTCAGCTCCACCGCGTGCTGGAAGGGATCGAGGCCGAGCCCGGCCCGGTGCTGTCCACGCTCGTGGACAAGGGGCTGCGTGCCGAACTGGATCTGGCCTGCCAACGCTTCGACGTGGCCGTGGTGAACGTTCTCGATCCGGTGCTGACGATGTTTCAGGAGCATCTGGGCGAAAAGGCCGCTGCCCGCCCGGGCCGGCAATACGTGCTGGATGCCGACTATTTCCGCCGCATCGATGCCATGCACTACGTGTTGGCACACGATGACGGCCAGGCGCAGGCCGGCATCGCCGAGGCGGATGTGGTGCTGGTAGGCGTGTCGCGCAGCTCAAAAACGCCGACGTCTTTCTATCTTGCCAATCGCGGCGTCAAGGCCGCCAATATCCCGCTTGTACCGGGCACGCTCGACCCACCGGGGCTGGAGGCACCGACATGCCCGGTGATCGGCCTTACGCTCGATCCCAACGCGTTGATCGAAATCCGCCGCCACCGGCTGAAGCTGATCGGCGCCGGCCCCACCGCCTTGGCCGCGGTTCGCCAGGACCAGGGCGTGTATGTGGACCACGAGGCGGTCAGGGCGGAGCTGTTATGGGCAAGGCGCCTATGCGTGCAGCGCGGCTGGCCGGTGATCGACGTGACCCGCCGCTCCATCGAGGAAACCGCAGCCACAGTCATGTCGCTGATGGACTCTTGGCACGAGCGCCGGCGCAAGGCCGCCGAGGCGCCGCTGGTATGACGTGGCAGGCAGAAACGCCACGCATCATCCTGGCCAGCGCGTCCGTCACGCGGAGTGCGCTGCTGACCGCCTCGGGCCTTCGGTTCGAAGCCATCGCAGCACATGTCGATGAGGCCGAAATAAAGCGGTCCGCCCGCGCCGAGGGGCTGGACGCTAAGGAAACAGCGCTGCTGCTGGCTGAAATGAAGGCGCTGCGTCTGGCGCGCCGCCATCCGGATGCAGTGGTGATCGGCTGCGACCAGATGCTGGTCTGCGGCGAAGACTGGTTCGACAAGCCCGCCAACGGCGAAACGGCACGTGTCCAACTCCAATTGCTGCGTGGCCGATCTCATACACTTGTGACCGCCGTTTTGTGCCAGCGTGACGGCACGAGATTGTGGCATCATGTGGCCACACCGAAGCTGCGAATGCGACAGTTCAGCGACGCGTTCGTTGACGCTTATCTCGACGCCGAAGGCGATGCGGTCACGTCAACCGTCGGCGGCTACCGGCTGGAAGGCCTGGGGGCGAACCTGTTCGACAGCATCGAGGGCGAGCACGCCGCTATTTTGGGACTGCCTTTACTGGCGCTTCTCGGATTCCTGCGCCAGCACGGCGTGCTGAAGGTTTGAAGATCCACGCTGGGCACC
>JAYTHH010000405.1:0-3050 GCA_043732745.1 Rhodospirillales bacterium | reverse complement strand
GGCGGTGATGTCGGGGCGGGCATACGCCACGCTCGGCGGCAATACGGTGATCAAATACGCGGCGTCGAAGAACCCTGGGTTCGTGGCCGGTCTGACCTTGCAGGACACGAAGGCGCATTGGGCGGCGCCTCTGCGCAAGGACGAGGTGGCGTTGCAGCATCAAATTCAGGATGCGCTGGATTGCATGAAGCAGGATGGCAGCCTGGCGAAATTGTCCGAGAAGTGGTTCGGCGTGGCGCCAGCGGCCGATGATCTGGAGCGGGTGGTGACGCCGGGCTACGGCGTGCCGGGGATGCCTGGATATGATCCGACCCCGCATCCACTGGCATGCAAGTCTTAGTCGACAGCACGATGAAAATGGCGAGCCGCTTGGCGCCGTTGATCGATGCGCGCGGCATTCACAAGCATTTCGGACCGCTTCATGTGTTGAAGGGGGTGGATCTGACGGTGGCGCCGCGGGAACTGGTGGTGGTGATCGGGCCGTCTGGCTCCGGCAAATCGACGCTGCTGCGGTGCCTGAACCGGTTGGAGATGCCGGATTCAGGGTCGGTGGTGGTGGATGGGATCGATCTGATGGACCCGCGGACCGACCTCAACCAGGCGCGGCAGCGTATCGGGATGGTGTTTCAATCGTTCAATCTTTACCCGAGCATGTCCGCATTGGGGAACGTAACCTTGGCGTTGCGGCATGTCGGGGGAAAGTCGGTGGCCGAGGCGGATGTGCTTGGGATGGCTGCTTTGGCGCGCGTGGGGCTGGCGGATCGGGCGGGGCACAAGCCGTATCAGTTGTCCGGTGGGCAGCAGCAGCGGGTGGCGATTGCGCGGGCGGTGGTGTTGGAGCCTCGGGCGATGCTGTTCGATGAGCCGACCTCGTCGCTTGATCCGGAGCTGGTTGGCAGCGTTCTCGCTGTGATGCGGGAGCTGCGGCAGGATGGGATGACGATGGTGGTAGTGTCGCACGAGATGGGGTTTGCGCGAGCCGCGGCCGATCGGGTGGTGTTTATGGATGATGGCGCGATCGTCGAGCAGGGGCCGCCTGCGGCGATTTTCGAGGATGCGAGACAGAGCCGAACGCGGGCGTTTGTCGGACAGATCCGTCATTGAATTTCTCTGAATCGTGGGATCGGTTTGCCAATGCGTTTCTGAACGGTCGGGTGCTGGCGAAATACTGGCCTGATATTCTGGCAGGGTTGGGCGTGACAATCGAGCTGGCGGTGCTGATCGTGATCACCGGCATCTCGGCCGGGCTGGCGCTGGCGCTGGTGCGCTGCCTGGGATGGCGGGTTCTCAATTGGATCATTGTTCAGGTTGTCGATCTTTTTCGGGCGTTGCCACCGTTGGTGATACTGGTGCTGATCTATTTCGGCCTGCCGCACGCGCCTTCGGGGTTCGTGGCGACGTGGATCAGCTTGGCGCTGGTGCTGGCGGCGTTTGCAGAGGAGATCTTTTGGGCCGGCATCGTTTCGGTGCCGCGGGGGCAGTGGGAAGCAGCGCGGTCGACCGGGTTGCGGTTTGGGCAGACCTTGCGGCTGGTGGTTTTGCCGCAGGCGTTGCGGGTGACGATTCCGCCGCTGACCAATCGGACGATCGCCATCACCAAGGGTACGGCCTTGGGTTCGGTGGTGGCGGTCAGCGAGGTGCTGGGGGCGGCGTCTTCGGCGATGAGCAACAGTTACAATGCGTCGCCGCTGTTGCTGGGGGCGTTTGCGTATCTGGCGTTGTTTGTGCCGGTGGTGGTGCTTGGGAGGCTTGTAGAGCGCAGGCTGGGGCGGCGACATGTCTGACTTTTTTGATGTCGGCATCATCACGGCGGCTTTTCCGATGCTGTGGCGCGGGTTGCTGACGACCTTGGCGCTTTCGGCGTTGGTGGTGCCGCTGGGGCTGGCCGCCGGTTTGATCCTGGCATTGCTGTCAACCGCGCGGAGCCGGTTTGTGCGGTGGGCGGTAATCGGGTGGACCGATCTGTTCCGGGCTTTTCCGCCGTTGGTGTTGCTGATCCTGCTGTATGGCGGGCTGCCCTTTGCGGGATTGGAGCTTGGGGGCGTCGCGTGCATGGCAATCGCGTTTTTTCTCAATACCGGGTCGTATTATGTCGAGGTGATCCGGGCGGGGATGGAGAGCATTCCGGCCGGGCAGAGCGAGGCGGCACGGAGCCTGGGGCTTGGAGCGTGGCAGACGCTGCGCAAAATCATTCTCCCGCAGGCGTTGCGGCTTGTGCTGCCGGATCTGGTGTCGAACACGTTGGAGGTGGTGAAGTTGACCTCGCTGGCCAGCGTGGTGGCAGTGCCGGAGCTGTTGTATCAGGCGCGTCAGGCGCAAAGTTTAACGTATAATCCCAGCCCTATTTTTGCCGCGGCGGTGCTATACGCGGTCGCATTATGGCCCATCGTGAAAATCCTGCGGCGCCTGGAACAGCGCGCCGTGCTCTCCCGCTGATTGTCTGCGCCCTGCTTGCCGCCTGCGCCAGCAATCGGCCGGTGCCAACACAGGTGGCGGTCGACCGCCAGTCGCATGTGCCGGATTTTGCGCGGCGCCCGTTCGCGCCGTTCTCGCGCATCGATGCGGTGGCGATCGCGCTGCGCGAATGGCGCGCGTTCGGGGAGGCGGTGGACGATCTGCCGCCTGGGTCTCGGCCGGATTTGGGCGAGGCGAAGCCGGAGCGGCAGCCGGGGCTTTGGCAGCGTGTGGGTGAGTACTGGTGGCTGGGGCAGGACAGCGACAATCCGTTCAACGGCGTGACGGGTAAGCATGACAGCTTTGGGTATGTCTTCGCTCCCGCCGCTGATGAGACGTATGCCTGGTCGGCGGCGTTCATCAGCTACATCATGCGCACTGCCGGCGCCGGGACGCGGTTTCCCTACGCGCCGTCGCATTTCACCTACATCAATGCGGCCGCGCGCCATGACCAGGGATTGGCACTCACCGCCGAGCGGCCGGACAGCTATGCGCCGCAGCCGGGCGATGTAATCTGCGCCGGCCGCGGCACCGCCAAGACGTTGCGCTTCGAGAATCTACCGGCCGGCGCGTTTGCCAGCCACTGCGATATCGTC
>JAYTHH010000404.1:0-10076 GCA_043732745.1 Rhodospirillales bacterium | reverse complement strand
CAACTGGAAGCGCATGCTGCCGGTGGCCCTGCTCGCCTTGGCCGGCAGCGAGGCGCTGCTGATCGGCGCCAACCAGGCCGATTTCAACGATTACAAGGCGATCTACGCACCGCTGCACACGCCCGATGCGAAGGTGCTGACCGAGATCCGCTCCGCCCGCGGGCTCTATACGATCCTGGAGGATTTCACCGAGCGGGTGGACACCGACCTGTCCAACAACGCCGGCATGCTGGGGCTGCCTGGTCCTCCGCCAACCTATGGCATGTATCGCGACGGCAACCGCATCGCGGCCCTGCCCAAGGTGGGCAGACTCGACGCCGCCTATGCCGGCGCCACCCTGGCGGCGTTGCCCTATGAGCTGCTGCCCAAGGCGCGGGTGCTGTTGATCGGCAGTTCCGGCGGGTTTCGCTCGGTCGAGGCGCGGGCGCTGGGGGCCACGGATATCACCGTGCTGGAGCCGGAGACGATGATCCGCATGCTGCTGCGCCGCCAGATCGGTTCGCTGGCGCCGGTCAGCGGCCGCAACCCGATTGCCGCAGTGCGTGGCACCCAATACGACGTCATCGATATCGCCGGCGACTTTCTCGACAGCGCCGAGGCCAACAGCTCCGCCTTCACCAGCGAGGCGATCGCCGCATATCTCGGTGCGCTGTCGCATGACGGCGTGCTGTCCATCCCGGTGTCGATCCGCGAATTCCCGGCCTATGCGGTGCGCATGCTGGCCACGGTGCGCGAAGGGCTGCTGCAGGCCGGTCTGGCTGATCCCCCAACCCATGTGCTGGTCTATCGCTCCGCCTGGAATGTGCGCATCCTGGTGTCGCCGCTTGCGTTCGACGCTTCCCGCATCGCCGCGGCCAGGCGCTTCTGCAGCGAGCGGAGCTTTGACCTGTCGTTCTTCCCAGGCATCGAGACCGCCGACAAGACCGAGATCTTCAACGACTTGCCGGCAGTGTCCTTCGCTGAGGGCGAGGTGATCTCGGGCGCCGGCGCGCATGACGCGATCGCCGATGAAGCGCTTGGCGTGCTGCGCGGCGAGCAGACCAGCTCCGGCCAGGCGTTCAATCTGCGCTCGATCACGCTGGATCGTCCGTCGTTCTATGCCGTGCTGCGGCTGTCGCAGCTTGGGACCATCTTGAAGCGTCTGGAGATCCTGCCGCAGGCGGAGATCGGGCCGCTGGTCAATCTGGCGGTGCTGGCGCAGGCCTGCGTCATCGCGCTGATCGTGCTGGCGGTGCCGCTGTTCGGCGGCAGGCGGGTGGCGGCACAGGGCGTCAGCGCGTGGCGGGCGGCGATCTATTTCGCGGCGCTCGGTCTCGGCTTCCTGTTCATCGAGCTCTATCTGATCGAGCGCGCCAGCTTCTACCTCACCGAGCGCACCAGCGGCTTTGCCATCGTGCTGACGGCGATGCTGATTTTTTCCGGCATCGGCAGCATGCTCAGCGCGCGGTTCGAGCAGCGGCCGCGGCGTGGCATCGACATTGCCATCGTTGTGATCGTGGCGTGGTGTGCTGCGGTGTATTTCGGCCTGCAGCCGGCGATCATGGCCACGTTGGACGAATCGTTCATCACGCGCGCCGCCTTGGTGGTGCTGGTGGTGGCGCCGGTTTCGGTCGCATTGGGCATGCCATTCCCGCTGGGGCTGAGCCGGGCCGGCACCGGCGGCTTCATGCCCTGGGCGTGGGGGCTCAACGGCGCGTTTTCTGTGGTTTCCACGCCACTGGCAAATCTGATTGCGTTGCAAACGGGATACAGCAGCGTGTTGATTGCTGCATTAGCGTTGTATGTTGTAGCCAACGCCGTGTTCCCCCGAGACCGAAAGAGTTTGACGTGACCAATCTTCTCTCGCGCCGCAGTCTTATCGCCGCCGCCGGCGCCTCTATTATTGTCCCGCAGGCCAAGGCTGCTTCGGCCCCCTGGACGCGGGCGGCGTATATGGAGGCGATGGTCAAGTCCGGTCGCCCCGTCGATCTGTCGGAGGCTCAGTTTCAGGCCATCCAGGCGCGCAAGCCGGCGGCGGTGAAGCGGATCGAACAATATCTCAAGGAACGTCTCGGCTCGGCCGATCCGGCTGTGATGGCTGCGTTCCAGGAGCTGCCACGCGAATATTTTCACTATCAGTATGACAACAGGCGCGCCACGCCGGGCGAGGCCTATGAGGAGAACCCGAAACCCTGGGCACTCGGATATGGTTCGGCTTTGTCGGATTATCTCGGTCAGGCCTACATGACGCAGGTGGCCAAGCCGAAGGCTGGCGATGTCACGCTGGAGATCGGCACCGGCAGCGGATTCCAAAGCTCGCTACTGAGTCGGATCGTGAAGAAGTCCTACTCGATCGAGATCATCGAGCCGCTGGGCCGCGCGGTCGGGAAAATTTTCGCGCCGCTGGGCTACGACAACATCGAGAGCCGGGTCGGCGACGGGTATTTCGGCTGGCCCGAGGTTGAGGGCGGCTTTGACATCATCATTATCACCTGTGCTGCGCAGTATGCGCCGCCGGATCTGTTCAAGCAGCTGAAGCGCGGCGGCCGCGCGCTGATCCCGATCGGCCAGCCGTTCAAGCGCGGGCAGTTCCTCTATGTCTACACCAAGGACGAGGACGGCAAGATCCGCAGCCGCAAGGATGTGGGCGTGTTCTTTATCCCGATGACCGGCACGATGATGAAGACCGCGGCGCCCTCCACGCCGCCGGTCTGACAAGGTGAAGAGCTCAATTTGGTGAAGGCCCTGCTGCGCCCGGTGTTGGAACGCCTATTCCGGGCACTGCCGGTGTCCCGAGTGGCCTATCTGTGCGCCGATGCGCTATAGGCTAGGCTTAATGCGCCCGAGGCGACTGACGCGCCTGCGGTCAGACTGAGTGCCGCTTCCCAGGTGTCGTCCTTCGCGCCGGCGCAACTGGAATCGCTGGTGTCGGTGAACCGCACGCTGGAGGAACGCACGCTGATTGCCACACGCTGCCGCGACGCCGATCATGTGCCGAAGGTTGAAAACGCCGGCGCCGTCGTTACCGGGGCTGATGGCATCCGTGTACAGATCATGCATAACGGCATTCGGGTGATCGCCGGCGGTTATTGCGGTGACTGGATGCAGGAGCTGATCACGCTCTGCCGCGGCCATCACGAGCCACAGGAAGAAGCGCTGTTCGCCGAGCTGATGAAAATCCTGCCGAAAGATGCTACGATGCTCGAGCTCGGTGGCTTCTGGAGTTTCTACAAGGTGTGGTTCCTGTCCCAGAGCCCCGCGCGGATCGGCGTCGTGGTTGAGGCAGATCCAGCGCATCTGGAGATCGGCCGGATCAACGCCCGGCTGAACCAAGTGGCCCCCATTTTCATTGGTGCCTACGCCGATGGCGTGGCGAAGCCACCGGTGCCGTTTGAGACCGAAGCGTCCGGCGTGGTCGAACTGCCCTGCGTGTCGGTGGCGTCTCTCAGGGCAGATCATGGGCTGAGGCGTCTCGATCTGCTGCATTGCGACGCGCAGGGCGCTGAGTTCGAGGTAATCGAGAGCCTGGCGCCGCTCGCCCAGGCCGGAATGCTGGACTGGGTGATGGTCTCCACCCACACCCATTACATCACCGGCGATGCGCTGACCCATCAGCGCTGCCTGGCGATGCTGTGCCAGCAGGGCGCCACCATCGTCGCCGAACACGACGTGCAGGAATCTTATTCCAAGGACGGGCTTATTCTCGCCCGTTTCGGCGCATTGCCGGCGGGCTGGCGCACGCCCCGGCTCAGTTACAATCGGGCCTCGGAGAGCCTGTTTCGTAATCCGCTTTATGATCTGGCACAGGCAAAACCTTTGAAATGACCGGTTGCGAACTTCAGGGCCATCGCGGGGCACGCGGCCTGTTTGCCGAGAATACGCTGGAGGGGTTTCAGCGTGCATTGGCGTTCGGTCTTGACAGCATCGAGCTGGATATCGCCGTTACCGCCGACGATGTGGCCGTGGTGGTGCATGATCCGGTGCTTAATATCGACCTGACCCGCACGGCGGATGGCGCGTGGCTGACAAGGTCCGGGATCGCCGTGCGGTCGCTGTCTTATGCCGCGCTGCGTGCATTCGATGTCGGGCGCGCCCGGCCGGGAAGTGCTGCGGCGCAGGCGCATCCCGCACAAATGCCCTTTGACGGTGCTCGTATTCCCACGTTGGCCGAGGTGTTCGCGGCCACCGCCGCTTCGGGCGTGCGGGTCGATGCCGAGTTGAAGACCGATCCGGTCACGCCTGGCCTGACCGTCTCGCCCGACGCCATGGCGCAGGTGGTGGTTGATGTGGCCACGTCGTCTGGCGCGTTGCACCGACTGGCCGTGCGCTCGTTCGACTGGCGCGGACTTGCCACGCTGCGACATACCCATCCCGACATTCCCCTGGCCTGGCTTACCGGGCGTTCCAGCGACGAAGCGACGCCGGAGCGTGTGGCGGAAGCGGCGTGGGGGTGTCCGTATCAGCCGACGTGGGCGCCGTTTTACGGAATGCTCGACCGCGGTTCGCTCGATCGTGCCCACGCGCTTGGCCTGCGCGTGGTGCCGTGGACGGTGAATGCGCCGATGGATATGGCGCGGCTGATCGATTGGGGGGTGGATGGGCTGTGCACCGACCGCCCGGATCTGGCGTTGCGCCTGGAGAATTTCCCCTCACGGGCCTAAGCCTCACGGGCCTGAGCCCAGAAAATTGGCGTTCACGGCACTGCGCGCCACCAGCGCCTGAATGGCCGGGCTTTCATGTCCGCGCTCGGCGGTCAGCGCGTCCATCGGCACGAAATACTCGTGCGGATGCGGAATTTGGCTTTGGGTGAAGCCCTGATAATGCCGGTTCTTCAGCGCATACATCACCTTAATGTCGCGCACCGGTAGGATCAGCGGCATTGTCGGCTCCTCGCGGATGACGCCGGTCACCTTCCAACGCGGCGTGGGGTCGTTTGCCATCACGCCGTGCATCAGCCAGGGAACCGGGCAGACCGCCAGCAAGGAATGCGTGCTGGGCGCAAAGCGGGATCGTTTGTCGAGCAGGTTGGCCAGCGATCCGCAGGCTTCGATCGCGAAGATATCCGGTATTATGTAGAAAGCACACCTAAATCGTTGGTGCCAACGTTTATCGTTGGTATCACGGAGCCGTGCCGAGTCCGGATTCTCAAGACTCTTTCATAATCCGTTGACTCAGCTAGACTCTAGGTAAGCTATATTTTGGAGATCGATGCCGTGGACTCGACATACAATCTGAACGGCGGGTTTCAGCCAACGAACAAACGCTCCGCCGATTTAGCCGGCGCTGACTTCTACCCCACCCCGCGCTGGGCAACTTTCGCGCTGATCGAAAGCGAGAAATTTAGCGGAGACATTCTGGAGCCGGCATGCGGCGACGGCGCCATGTCTGAGGTTTTGGCTGAGACTGGAAACTCTGTTCACAGTTCGGATCTATACGACCGAGGCTATGGCCAATCAGGCGTTGATTTTCTCACATCCGCGCGCCGGGCCGACAACATCATCACCAATCCGCCCTTCAACAGCGCAGAAGGATTTGTTGCGACTGGAATGAAATGCGCAGGCAGAAAGTTTGCGCTGCTCCTTCGTCTCGCCTTCTTGGAAGGCGCAAACCGCACGAACACAATCTTTCATGTGGCGCCGCCGAGCCGCGTGTGGGTGTTCAGTGAACGCATCACATTTTACCCGAAGGGTGCTGTGGTCGCCGGTAGTGGGACCACAGCTTACGCGTGGTTCGTGTGGGACAAAGACCACGCCGGATCAACGGAACTGGCGTGGTTGAAGCCCGGCTTTAAAGCCCGCTTTTCAAGCGCTCCTGTTCGGCAACGAGATACTGCCGACCTGCTGGCGTGATCCGAAGGCCGCGCTTAACTTTGTCGTATTCCGCCCAGCCCATTTGAATAAGATTTCCTGACGCATCACGGTGCGAGACAATGTTCCGGACAATCTGAGAAAACCGAGAGTCTGAACGGTTGTCGAGGATTGCCCGGTCCTCGGCGGAGAGATGCATCTGCGTTTGCAGCGCAACGATAAGATCCTTGGTTTTCAAAAAACCGTCTGGCGCATCGTCCAAGTATTCAAGAACAGGAATATACGTATCGCGCTCCTTGATGCGGTGCTCAATCCGAATTCCAGACGGTTCACCATTCGATGTTTCAGGGAACACGCCAACTGCTTCGAACGCCTGCTGAATGGCTTCGATGTTGTTCTCAATCGGGATGCGTCGGCCTTTCTCAAAATCCCGAACGGTACTTAGGGACACCTTGGCTTTGGCAGCCAGGTCTTCCTGGCTCCAATCTAACCAGGCGCGGGCGGATCGGCATTGTTCTGGTGTGATCATGCAATTCTTATAGGGCGGAGTCGCATTTACGTCAATGTTTTCCGTTGATGTAAGGTATCGCAGTGCATATAACTTACTTCAACGAATATCGTTGAGGTTTACCCCGATGGCTCAGCACTTCCTTCTCTCCGCCAAGGCCCGCACGCTGAGCCTCAAATCCATCTTCCAGATGACGGACGCCGCCGCACACGACCACTTCGCCGCCATCCGCTTCTCTGACAACGGCGGCGCTGCTTTCTGCCCGCGTTGCGAGTGCACGGCAGTTTACACCTATGCCGCTCGCCGCATCTGGAAGTGCAAGGCTTGCGCTCACCAGTTCAGCGTCACCAGCGGCACCATCTTCGCCTCGCGCAAGATGCCGGTTCGTGACTACCTCGCCGCCATCGCCATCTTCGTGAATGCGGTTAAGGGCATCTCCGCCTTGCAGCTCGGCCGCGATCTGGACGTCCAATATAAGACGGCGTTCGTCCTGGCCCACAAACTGCGCGAAGCAATCGGCGTCGGCCAGATCGGCGCGCTTCTCTCCGGTGTGGTCGAAGTGGACGGCGCCTACTTCGGCGGCCATGCCAAGCAGGAAAACGTGAAGGCTGAGCGCAAGGATCGCCGCCTGACTGCCGCTCAGACCGGCAAGCGCCAGTCGGTCATCGTCGCTCGCGAGCGCAACGGCGCGACGCTCACGGCAGTTGTCGGCAAGGAAGCCATGGGCGTGTCGTTCATCCGCTCCGTGGTTGCTCCTGGCTCAGTGGTGCATGCAGACGAGGCCGCTGGCTGGGATGCGCTGCACGCCGCTTACGAGATGAAGCGCATCAATCACTCGGTCGCGTTCTCGAAGGACGGCGCGTGCACGAACATGGCGGAGTCGTTCTTCTCGCGCTTGCGCCGCGCCGAGGTTGGCCAGCACCACCACATCAGCGGCAAGTATCTCGGTTTCTACGCCGCTGAGATGGCTTGGCGCGAAGATGCACGCCGCGTTTCCAACGGTGGCCAGCATGAGGCTGCTACGGGTGCGGCGCTTGGTCATCCGGTTTCCCGGGTTTGGGCCGGCTATTGGCAGCGGTAAGTCTCTGTATGACGGAATCAAAAAACTTACGGTGCTTACCAGATATATAAAACTCGCGAAGACGTCCGCGAAATTTTTCTAGTCTAAATTTACGGTCATCCAAAGTTTCGAATTTTACGGCTAGCCGCTGAAATTCTATAAACGCTTTTGGCGTAGAAGTATTTCTGATACTGAATATAAGATCTTTTGCAATAGTCCAATCACGAACAAGCGTTGTCCTCATCCACTGTGCGTAGTATTTCTCATCCAAGATTCCTGAACTGCACCCTATTGCTACAAGTTCTTAATGATTCATATATGCAAGTATAGTCCTTCTAATATTCTCGTCATCTTCGTTTTTAGGACTACAAACTCGCTCAATAGTATCTTTATTTTGAAGTTTTTTGAAACTTTTGCGAATGTCTAGGTAATGTTGAGATGACTCACTGCGTTCAATTAGATCGAGAGTAGCTCGCATGCGAGCAATCTTCCTATTCGCAACAACCGAAAAAATAGCAACTCCGGCACCAACGACACCGACTAATGGAACTGCCCACCAATGATTGGTGTCAGGTGCATAACTGGAAATTTCTACTAAACGGCTCGGAATATCTACCAAAAGTCCCACCAAAAGTTAAAAGCCGCATAGGGCATGCCCATGCGGCTTATTCGCAAACGGTTAAGTGGTTGTTAATCCCAATCGAAACTATTTTTTAGTCTCTTACGCCTTCAAAGTGCGTCATGGTTCTTCCTATTGATTGGGTCAGTTTAGCTATTTCTGATGTGCATACGAGCGTCGGGTTTGGCAAGGGATATGTAGTAAAATTCTAAGTGCCTATCAGCCAGATAATGTCCAAGCGACTACCCCGCCCGTCTGGTTCCCAAAGGCCTCAGCTACCGTCCCATTCGTCCGCTGATATCGTAATGCCATATCCACGCGCTTGTGCATAGCCCGCGCCAGCGCCCTGTCAGTGGCGTCTAGTCCGCGCTCAGCGATAATGGCCCCCGCCATCTCCTTCACAGTCATATCCTTCCCAGCACGCCTCAGCGTGTCCAGAACGGCCCGGCTGATCGACGCCACCTCATGCGCGACCGGGGCGCGCCGGTATTTCGGCTTGATCGTCGCAAGCTCGTAATCTGGCGCGAACTGCTTGATTACGTCGTCCAGGCTCGCCAGATCCGCGTGGATGGCATGCAGGCGCGTCTGCAACTGGTGCATCTCGCCTACCAACTCGGCGCGACGCTTTACCAGGGTAGCTATGATGTGTTCGGTCATGGGCGCCTCGGATGTGAGGCATTTAGGATAACCTAAACG
This sequence comes from Rhodospirillales bacterium, assembly GCA_043732745.1. GTDB lineage: Bacteria > Pseudomonadota > Alphaproteobacteria > Acetobacterales > Acetobacteraceae > CAIQQQ01. Next base: position 1,407 of record JAYTHH010000404.1, on the reverse strand, counting down.
ATAAACGTTGGCATCAACGATTTAGGTGTGCTTGCTACATAATACCGAAGATATCGACGAAGGGCTCGTGGATTGTGCCGCCGAAATTCAGCCACAGCCCGTCCGGCAGGGTGCGGAAGCGATTGCTGCCCGGCAGTTTCAGGAACGGAAAATTCGTCCCATCGGCCTCGCACGGACGTCCGCGCAGCCAGCCGTCCGGGCTGCCTGTTCTGGCTGCCATGCCTGGCGGCCGCTGAGGCCACTGGCGCAATCTGGTCCGCACCAGCCTGTCCAGAGATGGGTACACGACCATCGCCGTCTCTCCTTTTGGTCCCGATGGTCCCGATCGACCACCTGAGATTTTATGTTAACGACAATTGTGATCTAGGAAACAGACGATTGTTAAAAAATAAAACAAATAACTGGCTAAAATATATAATAATAAAAATATATTGATAATATAAAACGTGAGAGTCACAATAATACCGTCAATATTTTGTCAAAAGTAGTTGTACCGGCAGGACTATCTCTGGATATTTGTCAAATGCAAACAATGCGTTGAAGGGCATTCTTGCAAACGCAAATCGCCGTGGTCACGCGATCTGTTCGCGGCGTGGGCGACGTCACGCTACGTGCATGATAAAATGCGGTCTGTTCACGCTTTCGTGCGCATTGGCGATGCCGTCGGGCATGAAAAAACCGGCCCGTGTTGTCCCGGGCCGGTGTTTCAGTGCCTGCTTTGAGGCGGTATCAGCCGCGCTGGTCGAGCGGCACGTAGTCACGCTGCGGTGAGCCTGTGTAAAGCTGGCGCGGCCGGCCGATGCGCTGGGACGGGTCTTCCATCATCTCTTTCCACTGGCTGATCCAGCCGACGGTGCGCGATACCGCGAACAGGGCGGTGAACATGCTGGTGGGGATGCCCATCGCCTTGAGGATGATGCCTGAATAGAAATCGACGTTCGGGTAGAGCTTGCGGGCGATGAAATATTCGTCGTGCAGTGCGATCCGCTCCAGCTCCATCGCGAGGTCGAGCAGCGGGTCGTTCTTGATGCCGAGCTCGGCCAGGACCTCGTGGCAGGTGGCCTGCAGAATTTTCGCGCGGGGGTCGAAGTTCTTGTAAACGCGATGGCCGAAGCCCATCAGGCGGGAGTGGCTGTTCTTGTCCTTCACCTGGTCGAGGAAGGGCTTCACGTTGTCGACATGGCCTATCTCGGCCAGCATCTTCAGCACTGCCTCGTTGGCGCCGCCATGGGCAGGGCCCCACAGGCTGGCGATGCCGGCGGCGATGCAGGCGAACGGGTTGGCGCCGGTGGAGCCGGACAGGCGCACGGTTGCGGTGGAGGCGTTCTGCTCGTGGTCTGCATGTAGGATCATGATGCGGTCCATGGCCCGGGCCAGGACGGGGTTCACGTGGTACGGCTCTGCCGG
>JAYTHH010000403.1:0-10089 GCA_043732745.1 Rhodospirillales bacterium | reverse complement strand
GCTCCAACCCGATCACCGGCAGGTCGCCCAGCATCGACTCCCGCAGACGCCGCATTTCCACCTCCGCCCGCGCTACCTGACCCGATGCCAGATAGGTGCGGCCACAGCAGACCGGGCGGCCCGTCGATTTCGGCATCACCGCGCGATAGCCGGCAGCCTTCAGCACGACGATTGCCGCGCGCAGGTTTTCCGGCTCGAAATAGCGGTTGAAGGTGTCGGCCAGCAGATAGACATCGCGCAATGCGGCCGGGGCGTCGGCTTCGCGATCGGCGAACGGATCGGAGCGAAACGCGGGCAACGGCCGATCGGCTGAGATGCCGACGCGTTCGCCGAGGCGGCGCAGCAGCTTCGAGCGGTTGCGCAGATTGGCCAGCCCTGCCAGCCGCGAAGCCCACGGCGCATAACGCGGCAGCTCTCCCACCAGAAGGTCACGCAGCGACAACCCGCGAAGTTTTGCACCTGCGGCGAGCACTTCGATTTTCATGCGGGCCATGTCCACCCCGGTCGGGCATTCACGACGGCAGGCCTTACAGGAAACGCAGAGTTTCATGCTGTCGGCCAGGATCGGATCGGCCAGCCCCTGCGTGCCGATCTGGCCGGAAAGCGCCAGACGCAGCGTGTTGGCGCGGCCGCGGGTGAGGTGGTCCTCGTCACGCGTCACGCGGTAGCTGGGGCACATCACGCCCGAATCGAAGCTGCGGCAGGTGCCGTTGTTGTTGCACATTTCCACGGCGCCAAGCAGGCCGGTGGGGTGGGCCGACCAGTCCAGCACCGGCGAAAACGGCACGGCGTGGTAGTCGGGGCCGTAGCGGAACAGCGTGCGGTCATCCATGCGTGGCGGGTGCACGATGCGGTTGGGGTTCAGCAGCGCATCGGGATCGAACGCGTCCTTCACCGCTTCGAACGCCCGCACGATGCGGGGGCCGAACATGCTTTCGTGGAATTCGGACCGCACGATGCCGTCGCCGTGCTCACCGGAATGGCTGCCCTTGTATTCGCGCACGAGGGAGAAGCATTCCTCCGCCACCGCGCGCATGGTGGCGATGTCGGTGGCATCCTTCATGTTGAGCACCGGCCGCACATGCAGGCAGCCGACGGAGGCGTGGGCATACCAGGTGCCCTTGGTGTTGTGCCGCTCGAACACGTCGTCGAGACGCTCGGTGTATTCGGCCAGGTCCTCAAGCGGCACGGCGCAGTCTTCGATGAACGAGACCGGTTTGCCGTCCCCTTTCATCGACATCATGATGTTCAGCCCAGCTTCGCGGACTTCAGCGATCTGCGCCTGAAAGCCCGGATCGACGGCCCGCACGACGGCATCGGGATAGCCGAGATCGGCCATCATCATGTCGAGTTCGGTAAGCTTGGCGAGCAGCGGCGCGTCGTCGTGGCCGTGGAATTCCACGATCAGCAGGCTGTCCGGCTGGCCCTTCACCATGCGGTCGATGGTGGCGCGATAGATTGGGATCTGGCGGCCGAGATCGATCATCGTGCGGTCGACCAGCTCGACAGCTTCGGGGTCCATCGTCACCAGATGTTGTGAGGCGGCCATGGCGGCGCGGAAGCTCGGGAACTGGCAGATGCCGAGCATTTTTCGTGGCTTGATCGGGTGCAGCACCAGCTCGATCGCCGCCGAGAACGCCAACGTGCCCTCGGAGCCCACCAGCAGGCGCGCCAGGTTGCCGCCGGTCAGCGCGTCGAGATTGTAGCCGCCGACACGGCGGAGCTGCCTGGGGAAGCGCGCGGCGATTTCGGCGGCTTCGGCCAAGCCGAGCGCGCGCAGGCGGGCGATCAACTCGGATGGCTCGTTTTGGCCGAGGCCGAAGCGATGCCGGCTGCCATCGGCCAGAATGGCGGAGATCGCCGCCACGTTGTCGGCCATCAGCCCGTAGCGGATCGATTTCGAGCCGCAGGAATTGTTCGCCGCCATGCCGCCGATGGTGCAGCGGCTGTGGGTGGAGGGGTCGACCGGGAAGAACAGCCCGTGCGGCTTCAGCGCCGCATTCAGATGGCCGAGCACGATGCCGGGCTCGACGGTGGCGCGGCGGCCTGCCGGATCGATGTCGATGACGCGTCGTAGATGCTTGGTGCAGTCGATCACCAGCGCGTCGTTCACGGTCTGGCCGCATTGGCTGGTGCCGCCGCCGCGCGGCAGGACGGCCACGCCGGCTTCGCGCGCGAGACCCATGGCGGTGGCGACGTCCTCGATGCGTTCGGGCACGATCACGCCCACTGGCATCATCTGGTAGATCGACGCGTCAGTGGCGTAGCGGCCTCGATCGGCGGGGCTGAATTTTATCTCGCCGCGGATTTCGCGGCGCAGGCGCAAGGCCAAGGCGGCGTGTTTCACATTGGTCGGCATAGTCATCGCAACACTCCCTGGGACCAGGATACCGGGCCTGAACCGGCTTGTCCGATTGATTATGGTTCTTGATTGAACGAGGCCTATTCATTGGCAAAACCAACGATGCCGGTTCAATCTGGTCTTCGAGGAGACCCACGAACAGATGGCCTATTTCACCACGCGCCCCACCGCCGGCCGACATTTTCTGCAGATCCCCGGACCCAGCAATGTACCCGATCGGGTGCTGCGGGCGATGGACAACCCCACCATGGACCATCGCGGTCCGGATTTCGGGCTGCTTGGTCTGCGCGTGCTGGCCAATTTGAAACGCATCTTTCAGACCGAGAGCCCGGTCATCGTCTATCCCGCCTCCGGCACCGGGGCGTGGGAGGCGGCTTTGGTTAACACGCTGTCCCCCGGCGATGCCGTGCTGATGTGCCGCACCGGCTGGTTTGCATATTTATGGCGCGAGATGGCCGAGAAACTAGGCCTGAAAACGGAGTTTATCGACACCGACTGGCGACGCGGCGCGGATGTGTCCGCCATTGCTGACGCGCTGGCGGCCGATGGTGGCCATCGCATCAAGGCGGTGGCGGTGGTGCACAACGAGACGTCGACCGGGTGTGTGAGCGACATCGCGGCGGTGCGTGCCGCCATCGATGCGGCGGGACATCCGGCGTTGCTGCTTGTGGATACCATTTCGGGCCTCGGCAGCCTCGATTACCGGCATGACGCCTGGGGCGTGGATGTGACGGTGGCCGGCTCACAGAAGGGCCTGATGCTGCCGCCGGGCCTGTCGTTCAACGCGATCGGGCCGAAGGCGCTGGCGGCGAGCAAGAGTGCGCGGATGACGCGCAGCTATTGGGATTGGGGGCCGATGCTGGCATCCAACGCCACCGGCTATTTTCCGTCCACCCCCGCCACCAACCTGCTGTATGCGTTGGATACCGCGATGGACATGATTCTGGGGGAGGGGCTGGACCAGGTGTTCGCGCGCCATGACCGCGTGGCCGAAGCCACCCGTCGCGCGGTGCGTTGCTGGGGGCTGGAGATCCAGTGCGAGGATCCGAAGGCGTATTCAAGCGTGCTGACGGCAGTGCGCGTGCCGGAGGGGCACAGCGCCAACGGGTTGCGCGCCACCATTTTGGACAAGTTCAATATGAGTTTGGGCAACGGTCTTGGTCAGTTGAACGACCGGGTGTTCCGGATCGGGCATCTCGGCGATATTTCCGAGTTGCATCTGCTTGGCGCGCTCGGCGGCGTTGAGATGGGGCTGCGGGCGGCGGGCATTCCGCATGCGCCGGGCGGTAGTCAGGCGGCGATCGATTATTTGTCGGGCAACGCATAGCGCCTGGCTGGTGCCGCGGTGGGTGTCGCTCATTAGAGAGTGGCCAGCGCGTCCAGGTAGTGCATTGCCAGTGAGCCGGGTCCGCTGGCGCTGAGGGCGCCACGTTCTCCGGCGATTCCGGAGAATGCCAGGGCGTGCGCTACAGCGCGTAGGCGGTCGGGCTCGACGCCGAGGCAGGCGCCTACCAGGGCGGTGGCCGCACAGCCCATGCCGGTGACGCGGGTCATCATTGGGTGGCCGTGGCGCACCTCGACCACGGCGTCGCCGTCGGTGACGTAATCGACGGCGCCGGTGACTGCCACCACCGCCCCGGTGCGGCGTGCCAGCGTCTTCGCCGCCTCGATCGCCACGTCCGACCAGGCGCCGCTGTCCACCCCGCGGCCGCCGCCTTGCATGCCCGCGAGGCCCGGGATCTCCGATGCGTTGCCGCGGATGGCGGACGGTCCGATGGCGCATATCTCGAGCGCGAATGCGGTCCGCGACGCGATGGCGCCGGCGGCGACGGGGTCGAGCACGAAGGGGGTTCCGGCCGACACCGCCGCATGCGCGGTTCGGCGCATCACTTCTGCCTGGCCAAGGGTCATCGAGCCCAGGTTGATCACCAGCGCATCGGCCACGCGGGCGAAGGCCGGTGATTCCTCCTCGCCCTCCACCATGGCCGGCGAGGCGCCGATCGCCAGCAGCGCGTTGGCGGTGAAGTTGGCGACCACCGCGCTGGTCAGGTTGTGCACCAGCGGCGCCCGCGCGCGGATGGCGTCGATCGTCGCCTTGAGAGCTTTGGGGGCAAGCATGTCGTCGTGCATCGGGGTCTCCGCCAGGGGGGAGTGCACCGTCAGCAGCAATGCGACGTTGGTCAACCCGCGCGGCTGTGGCATCACCCATCCATGCTCTCGAGGAGTTGCCCATGACCACATCAGCGAAACTCACGCGCCGACGGGCGCTGACGGCCGTCGCAGGCCTTGCAGGTCTTGCGGCCTCCCGTATTGGCGCGGCGCGCGCGCAATCGAGCAAGCTGCTGCGCATCGCCTACCTGAAGGCGCCCAACGATCTTGCCATCGCCAAGGCGCATGGCAGCCTTGAACGCACGCTTGCGGGGCTTGGCGTGCGTGTGGAATGGGCCGGGCCGTTTGCCGCCGCGGCGCCGGCCGTCGAGGCACTCAATGCCGGGGCTGTGGACATGACGGTGGGCAGTTCCACCTCGTTCATCACCTCGCGCGCCGCCGGGGTGGATCTGGTGATGTTCGGCTATCAGCGCATGCTGCCGGCGGCCGAGGCCATTCTGGTGGCCGCCGTATCGCCGATCCGAACGGTGGCCGATCTTGCGGGGCGATCGGTGGCGGTCAATCGCGGTGGCACCGGCGAATACATCCTGGTGCGCGCGCTGACCCAGGCCGGCATTCCGCTGGATCGGGTAAAGCGGGTCTATCTTGGGCCGGTCGACGCCAACACGGCGTTTTCCAGCGGCGCCGTGGATGCCTGGGCGATCTGGGACCCGTTCCTGTCGATCGCGTTGGAGACCGGCGCGGCACGCGTGCTGGCAGATGGCGCCAAAAGCGGATCCGAGAACGCGGTCGCGTATTTCGTGTCCAGCCGCTATCTGGCCGCCAACCGGCCGGTGATCGACTCGGTGCTGTCGGTGCTGGAGCGCGAGAATGGCTGGGCGCGCGCCAATGTGGCCGAGGCAGGCGCCATCTGGGCCAGGGAAATGGGTCTTCCGGCCTCGCTCGCGGCACGGCTTGGTGCCAACAACACGCCGCCGGTCGGCGCGGTTGACGCGCTCGCGGCCTCCCAGGTGGAGCATATCGCCGACTGGTACGCGCAGAATGCCATCGTGCCGACCCGGCCGGCGATCACGCCATTTCTGATCGACCTCGATCGCGCCAATCCCTGAATCCTTCGGAGAATACGATGAGCATTCCCCCCATGACGGCCAGCGTGATGCGCCACGGCGAGAGCGAGCAGGGCATCGTCTGGAACATCCTCGGCCAGACTTACCGGCCGGTGCAGTGGTGCTCCTCGTCGTTAGCGTTCGATACGCTTTTTCCGCCTGGCACCTTCGTGCCGCCGCATGTGCACTCCGCGCAGGACGAGTTCGTCAAGGTGTTGGACGGCGCGTTCGAGCTCTGGCTGGACGGGCAAACCGAGCACGCCGCGACCGGCGACCTGATCCGACTGCCGCGCGGCATCGCCCACGGCATCTTCAACAAATCGGACACGCCTGTGCGGGCGTTGTTCTGGGTGGCCCCGGCAATGCGGCTGTTCGAGCTGTTCAGCCTGATCCACGATGTGGCCGATCCCGCCGAGGTGATGCGGCTGGCAGCACTTCACGATGTGCACTTCCTGCCGCCACCGCCCCAACGTTAATCACGGTGCGTGTTCTGATTGCCGGCGGCCGCATCGGCGGCCTGGCGCTGGCGCTGATGTTGGAGGCACGTGGGATCGATTGCACGGTGTTCGAGGCGGCGGCGGAGCTGCCGTCCGCTGGGCGTCGGCATCAATATCCTGCCGCATTGTATCCGCGAACTGGCGGCGCTGGGCCTGCTGGAGTGGTTGGACGCAACCGGCATCCCCGCCCGCAAGCTCACTTATATGAATCATCTCGGCCAGACCATCTGGGAGGATGCGCGCGGGCTGTTTGCCGGGCATGAGGTGCCGCAATTTTCCATCCATCGCGGCCATCTTCACGCGTTGCTGTGGGATGCGGCGGTCCGGCGGCTGGGGGCGCATCGGGTTCTGGCCGGACGCCGGCTGGGTGGTTTCCAACAAAATGCGGACGGCGTGGTGGCCCGGTTCGTGGCTGCGGATGGCAGTTCGATCGAGGCAAGCGGAGACGCCCTGGTCGGCGCCGACGGCATTCATTCCTGGCTGCGCGCCCATCTGCATCCTGGGGATGGCGGCATCAGATGGAACGGTATCCAGGTGTGGCGTGGTGCTGTGGACTGGCCTGAATTCGATGGCGGCGACGCCATGGTGATCGTTCGATGGCGGCGACGCCATGGTGATCGCCGGCGATGCGACGGCCAAGCTGGTGCTGTACCCGATTGCGCCGGGTCTTTCGCCCGGCATGCGCCTGACCAACTGGGTGATCTATGCACGGGTGGCCGACGGCACGCAGCGGCCGCCCGGGCGGGAAGACTGGTCCCGCCGCGCCGGGCTCGACGCGTTCCGCCATCTCGCCGCGCGGATCTCGCTGTCGGCCATCGATGTCGGGCGGCTGATCGGGGCGACGTCGGAGATCTTCGAATATCCAATGTGCGACCGTGATCCGCTGCCGTGGTGGACCCAGAGCCGCGTGACGCTGTTGGGCGACGCTGCGCATCCGATGTTTCCGGTGGGCTCCAACGGCGCATCCCAGGCCATTCTCGATGCACGATCGCTGGTGGATGCGCTGACGCGGTTGACTCTGTCCGACGCGCTGGCAGCGTACGAGGCTGAACGCCTTGCACCCACGACCGAGATCGTGATGTCCAATCGCCAGGGCGGCCCAGAGCGGGTGCTTGATCTTGTGGCTTCACGCGCACCGGATGGCTTTGTCCGAATCGAGGAGGTCGCCGATCAGACGAGCTTGGAGGCGGTGGTGCGGGGCTACGCGAGGCTAGCGGGATTTGCGGTAGGCACCTGATCGGGTTGCAACGTCAGGGTTGCATTGCCGCCGGCCAGCTCATCGAGGAGGTCCCACACACGGGCCGCATCGAGCAGAACGTTCGGGTCATTCACGAGGCGGTCGAGCTCATTGAGCTTGTTCATCCGATTGACCGACGCCATCGAAAATCACCCCTGAAAATGCATATTGAAATGGCGCCGCTGTCGCTATGGCTTCGAAACAAGAATGCGACAATCCAATGAAGGTTCCTCTGCGCTTTCGAGTTGGAAGCGGGGCCTTGGAAACGTGATGAACATGCCGTCATTTGGCCTTCTGGGGAAACCAAATCCGGGGCTCCTGCGTTGTGTCGACATCCGAGCGTGGATCTCGCTGCGGGAAAAGTATATTCAGAAGGAACCGCTTATCATGGACAAGGATCGCATCGAAGGCAGCGCCAAGCAGGCCAAGGGTGCTGTGAAGGAAGCCTTCGGAAAAGTGACAGGCGATGCCAAAACCGAAGCTTCCGGCAAGGCCGAAAAGGCAGAAGGCAAGGTGCAGAACGCCGTCGGCGGGGCCAAGGATGCCGCGCGCGATGCGCTGAAATAAGCCGCACGTCGATATTTTCGAGAAGGACGTTCACCCCATGACCAACGAAACCAACAGCACGGTTCGCGACCTCTCGGGCCGCCTGAACGAGGGTTACGGCTCGGTGACTGGCGACCACGTCGCCAAGGCCGAGGGCAAGGCCGAGCAGGCCGCCGCCAATGTGCAAAAGCGCGTCGTCGAGATGGCAGATGATGCCACCGAAGGTGCCGAAGGCATGGCATCGCGCGCCGGTGCAGCAATTCGCGACGCTGCCGGGGTGGTGAGCGAGCAGGCGCATAACGTCGGCGGCAAGATCTACGACGCCGGCGCCAAGGCAAATGAGGCCGTCGGTGAGACCGTGGCAAAGGCACCGCTGCTATCGCTGCTTGGCATGGCGGCGATTGGCTACCTCACGGCGTTTTTAATCCATTCGACGTCGAGCCCGTTGGCCGAGCCACCGCGGCCGCAGCGTTGGGTGCGCCGCTGGTAGCCTCAAGCCTCTGGCTTGGCTGGTTTCTCAAGCCTCCGGCCTGACTGAACTGAAGACCCGGCGTTCTTCAAAGAGGGCGTCGGGTTTTCTGTCTCTGGTCAGAAGGGCTCGGGCTGGGCACGATGCGGTGTTCATTCTGCTGCACCGGAGACACCATGCGCATCGCCATTGGCGGCTTTCTGCACGAGAGCCATTCCTTCGCCCCGCGTCCAACGCGGTATGTCGATTTCGTGCGCACCGGCGGGTTTCCCGGCCTGGTCCATGGCGCCGGATTGTTCGATGCGGTGCGCGGCACGTCGGTGCCGATCGCCGGGGCCATCGCGGCGGCGGGCGATGCCACGCTGATCCCGCTCGTCTGGGGGTTCGCCAATCCGGCCGGCCCGGTGCAGGACGAGGCATTCGAACGTATCTCCGGTCTCATCTGCGCCGGGTTGTCGGTGGCGCTGGATGCGGCGCCGCTCGCCGGGGTTTATCTCGATCTGCATGGGGCCGCGGTGTCCGACAGCTTTCCTGACATGGAAGGCGAACTGCTGCGCCGGGTGCGCGCCATCGTGGGAGACATTCCACTGACGATCAGTCTCGATCCGCACTGCAACCTCACCCAGAAAATGGTGGATCTGTGCGACGCTGCGGTGCCGTTTCGCACGTATCCGCATGTCGATATGCCCGCCGCCGGGGCGCAGGCGATGCGGCTGCTGCTGGCGCGGATCGCACGCGGCACGCCTTGGGCGCGGGCGTTTCGGCAGGTGGATTTCTTCATTCCCCTCACCAGCCAGTGCACCATGTTTGTGCCGATGCTGCCGGTGGCCGAGGCGCGTGCCGCTCTGGCGGTGGAGCACGGGGTGGCGGAACTCGCGTTCTGCTTCGGCTTTCCCTACGCGGATTTCGCCGATTGCGGCGTGGCCGTCGCTGCCTATGCCGACACACAGAGGCAGGCCGACGCCGCCTGTGCTGCACTTTGTGCCGTGATCGACGCCCGCGAGGCCAGCTTCATGTCCGATGTGGTCCAGGCCGAGGACGCGGTGGCGCAGGCGATCGCGCTGTCCGCCTCGGCAACCCTGCCGGTGGTGATCGCCGACACCCAGGACAATCCCGGCGGCGGCGGGCATGGCGATACCACCGGCCTGCTCGCCGAGTTGATCCGCCAGAACGCCCAGGGCGCGCTGGTGGCGCTGATCAATGACGATGAAGCGGCGGCTGCCTGCCATGCGGCGGGGGAGGGCGCCACCATCGCGCTCGCCCTCGGCGGCAAGTCCGACGGCGTGCCGTTGCAGGTATCGGCGGTGGTGGTTCGCCTGACCAATGGTCGCTTTGTCGGCACCGGGCCGATGGCGCGCGGCAATCCCGCCGATCTCGGGCCGAGTGCGCTGATCCGGGTGGCGCCGGGGGTGCAGGTGATCGTGGTGTCGCGCAAGATGCAGGCGCTGGACCAGGCGCTGATCCGGCATGTCGGCATCGAGCCTTCGGACTGCAAAATCCTGGCGTTGAAATCTTCGGTCCATTTCCGGGCCGATTTCCAGCCGATCGCGTCGAGCGTGATCGTGGCGGCGGCGCCGGGGCCGGTGATCGCGGATCCGGCTTTACTGCCGTTTCGGCATCTGCGGCCGGGGTTGCGGTTGCGGCCGATGGACAATCGGATGGCGTAACGCGCCTACCTGATCAGGCCGCTTGCTTCGGCGGTGGCGCGCGAGGATGCCATCGATTCGGTGACTGCGATCGCGGCAGCCAGGGCCCGCCTTCCG
>JAYTHH010000402.1:0-3074 GCA_043732745.1 Rhodospirillales bacterium | reverse complement strand
CCTTCGTGCAGGTGCAGCAGGGTTGCGACCATCGCTGCACGTTCTGCATCATCCCGTTCGGCCGCGGCCCCAACCGCTCAGTACCGATCGGCGCCATCGTCGAGCAGGTGCGCACCCTGGTCGCCACCGGCTACAACGAGATCGTGCTGACCGGGGTGGACGTGACATCCTATGGCCCCGACCTGCCCGGCGCCCCCACGCTGGGCCAGATGATCCGTCGACTGCTGGCGCTGGTGCCGGATCTACCCCGGCTGCGGCTGTCCTCCATCGATCCGGCCGCCATCGACGTGGACCTCTGGCGGCTGATCGAGTCCGAATCACGGCTGATGCCGCATTTGCATCTGTCGCTACAGGCCGGTTCGGACATGATCCTCAAGCGGATGAAGCGTCGCCACACGCGCGCCGAGGGGCTGGGCACCATTGCCCGCGCCCGCGCGATGCGGCCAGATATCGGCATCGGCGCGGACCTCATCGCGGGATTTCCCACCGAGACCGACGACCTTTTCGCCGAAACGCTGGCGATGGTGGAACAAGCCGGCATTCCGTTCCTGCATGTGTTCCCCTACAGCGAACGCCCGGGCACACCGGCCTCACGGATGCCTTCGGTGCCGAAGCCCATTCGAAAGGAACGTGCAGCCCTGCTCCGCGCTGCCTCCGCCCGCGCCGCCATTGGTTTCTACAATCGCTTGATAGGCCAGAACGTGACGGTGCTGTCCGAAACCGGAACGGCGGGACACACCGAGCATTTCGCCCCGGTGCGCCTGGTGGCCGAACCCGGGCGGCTGGTTCGGGCACAGGTTGTGTCCGCCGACGCGCTCGGCATCACTGCGGAAGCCGCCTGATGGCGCTGGGTTTTCTATCGCGCCTCACCCAGGGCCTGTCCCGGTCAGCAGGCAAGCTGACAGAGGGGATTGGCGCGGTTTTCGTCAAGCGCAAGCTGGACGACGCGGCTCTGGAGGATCTGGAGGATCTGCTGATCGGCGCCGATCTTGGCACCGAGGTGACCAAGCGCATCATCGCCAATTTCCGCCGTACCCGCTTCGGCCGCGAGGTGGGCGATGCCGAGGTGAAACAGGCACTGTCCGAAGAGATCGCCGAGATTTTGGCCCCGGTGGCGCGCCCGCTTGTGATTACGCCAGAGCGTGCGCCGCATGTGGTGCTGGTGGTGGGCGTGAACGGAAACGGCAAAACCACCACGATCGGCAAGCTGGCCCAGCAGTATAAGGAACAGGGCCTAAAGCCGATGCTGGCAGCCTGCGACACGTTTCGCGCCGCCGCGGTGGAGCAGTTGCAGGTCTGGGGCCAGCGCACCGGCGCGCCGGTGGTCTCGGCGCCCACCAATTCGGACCCCGCGGGCCTTGCCTTCGACGCCATCGCCCGCGCCCGTGCCGAGGGCTGCAATGTGCTGTTGATCGACACCGCCGGGCGCCTGCACAACAAGACCGCACTGATGGAGGAACTGCAAAAGATCATCCGCGTGATCAAGAAGCAGGACCCGACGGCCCCGCATTCCGTGGTGCTTGTGCTGGACGCAACCACCGGCCAGAACGCCGTCCAGCAGGTGGGCGTGTTCCGCGAGATGGTGGATATCACTGGCCTGATAGTGACCAAGCTCGACGGTTCCGCCCGTGGCGGCATCGTGGTGGCGTTGGCCGAGGAATATGGTCTGCCCGTGCATGCCGTGGGCGTGGGTGAGCAGCTGGGCGATTTGAAGCCGTTCTTCCCGATGGATTTCGCCCGCGGCCTGCTTGGCACCTGATCGGCCGATATGACTGAGTTCGACGTGCCCAGGTTTGACGTAATCGTTCTGGGCGCCGGGGCAGCCGGCCTGATGTGCGCGCTCACCGCCGGCCAACGCGGGCGCCGTGTGTTGCTGCTTGACCACGCGGATGAACCCGGAAAGAAGATCCTGATTTCCGGTGGCGGGCGCTGCAATTTTACAAATTTGGGCTGTGTGCCGGATCGGTTTCTTTCGGCCAACCGGCATTTCGTGAAGTCGGCACTCAGCCGCTACAGCCAGCACGATTTCCTGGCGCTGGTGGGGCGGAATCGCATCGCCTGGCATGAGAAGACATTGGGCCAGTTGTTCTGTGATGGCTCGGCACGCGAGATCGTGGCGATGCTGGTGGCGGAATGCGCGGCGGCACGGGTGGACATGCGGATGAGCCATCGCGTCACCGCCGTCTCACATTATGGCGCGTTTCGCGTCGAAACCGATGACGCCACGTTCACGGCACCTTCGCTGGTGCTCGCGACCGGTGGGCTGTCGATTCCGAAGATGGGCGCCACGGGCTTCGCACATGATGTGGCGCGGAAGTTCGGCCTACGGCTGACCGACATCCGCCCCGGGTTGGTGCCGCTCACCTTCCAGGGCGAGGCGCTCGACCTGATGCGGCCGCTCAGCGGCGTGGCGCTGCCGGTGGTGGCGAGCCTGGGCAAGACAAAATTCAGCGAGGCGATGCTGTTCACCCATCGCGGCCTGTCCGGCCCAGCAATCTTGCAGATTTCGTCGATGTGGCGAGAGGGGTCAGAGATTGTGCTGGATTGCCTACCCGGAACCGACGCGATGGCAGCATTGCTCGAACGCAAGACGTCGCGCCCGCGCGCGGAACTAAAGACAATTCTCGCCGAGTTGGTGCCACAACGGCTTGCCGCCGCTCTGGCTCCGGACGGCGGCACCACGATGGCCAACCAGCCTGACCGCGCAATGGCAGAGATAGCGGCGCGTTTGAAAACCTGGCGGCTCACCCCCGCCGGAACCGAAGGCTACGCCAAGGCCGAGGTTACACTGGGCGGTATCGACACGCGCGATCTGTCATCGCAGACCATGCAGGCCCGCGAAGTGCCGGGGCTGTTCGCCATCGGCGAAGCGGTGGATGTAACCGGCTGGCTTGGCGGCTACAATTTCCAATGGGCGTGGTCGAGCGGTTGGTGCGCGGGCATGGAAGCATAGGTCGATCGCCACTTCCCGTTCCTTAGAGCGGGATGAATTTTATCTGAATCGCTGATTTTAGGTTCCGCGACGCGGAGCTGATGTGATTCGAAGGGTTGTCTTGCTGGAGGCAGTTCTTATC
>JAYTHH010000401.1:0-26580 GCA_043732745.1 Rhodospirillales bacterium | reverse complement strand
ACCGTGAGCTCAACCACGCCGAGCGAGGCGCCGAGATGGCCGCCGGTGGTGGACACCGCGTCGATTGTCTCGGCGCGCAGTTCGTCGGCCAGGGCCTGAAGCTGTTCGCCGGAGAAATTGCGCATGTCCGCGGGCGTGCGCACGCGGTCGAGCGTGGGGGTCTTGGGGCGAGGGGCTATGATTGGGGCATTCATTGCGACGGATCAGCTCTTCCTAGCGACGACGAGGGCAGCGAGTGCGCGAAGATGGTCGGCCTTCTCGCCAAAGCTGTCGAGATGACTGGCAGCCTGGGCCGACAGCGCATCAGCCTGGGCGCGAGCACGTTCGAGCCCGAGAATGGCGACCAGTGTGGCCTTCCCCGCAGCGACGTCTTTGCCGGTAGCCTTGCCCACGTCCTCAGCAGTGCCTTCAACATCCAGAATATCGTCGGCGATCTGGAACGCAGCCCCGACATCACGCCCGTAGCTGGCCAGCAAATGGCGCTGCATCGGGTTGGCACGGCCAAGAATAGCCCCCGCCTCGGCGGAGAACTGGATCAGCCGGCCGGTCTTGAGCGCCTGCAGCCGGCCGATCTCGTCTGCCGTAAGTGTTTTGCCCTCGGCATCGATGTCGATCATCTGGCCGCCGACCATCCCACGCGCACCCGAGGCAGCAGCAAGCGCCAGCACCAGCTCGCAGCGGGCATCCGCGTTGGAATGCGTGTCATGCTCGGCCAGCACCTCAAAGGCGCGGGTCTGCAGGGCGTCACCGGCGAGAATGGCGGTGGCTTCGTCGAACGCCCTGTGTGTGGACGGCTTGCCACGACGCAGATCATCATCGTCCATCGCCGGCAGATCGTCATGCACCAGCGAATAGGCATGCAGCATTTCCACAGATGCGGCCACCCGGGCGGAGCAGCGCCGATCCACGCCGAACAAGGTGGCAGTTTCCATCACCATGAAGGCGCGCATCCGCTTGCCACCGCCGAGCACGGCGTAGCGCATTGCCTCTACCACGCGCGCCTCTGCGCCATCAGGCAACGGCAACAGGTCGCCGAGCGCTTGCTCCACCTCGCCGGCGGCCTGCACCAATGCGTCGGCCAAAGTCAAAATTTTGAGATCGCTCATCATATCAGGGCTCCACCCGCAACGACAGGGAGCCATCGGCGGCGGCCACGATGGCCTGCACCCGCGCATCCGCCTCCGCCAGCTTCGCCTCGCAATGCGCGCGCAGGGCCGCACCGCGCTCGTAGGCGCCGATCGCGTCCTCCAGCTTCTGCTGGCCGCCTTCGAGACCCTTGACGATGCGCTCAAGCTCGGCGAGCGCGTCTTCGAACGACATCGCGGCGACGTCGTCCAGCAGGGCTGATTTCGCTTTTGAACCGGACATGCCGGAACTCCATCTAGCCGTTACCATCCACGGCAAGTCTTGGGTGGTAACGGGAGTTGACGATGCCGCCAACCCCTTATCGGCAAAGCCCACTTGGGTGTGTCAGCCCAGCATCAGTGTACGCACATGCGCGGCCGCACATTCTGCCAGCGCCTTGAGGTCGTAGCCACCTTCCAGAACTGAGACGAGTCGCCCACCGCAATGGGTGCGGGCACGGTCCATTAAAGCCTCGGTGAGCCAGCGGAAGTCTTCGGTTTCCAGCCGCAACTGCGCCAGCGGATCCGCCTTGTGGGCGTCGAAACCGGCAGAGACGATAATCAACTCGGGTACGAACGCGTCCAGCGCCGGAAGGATCACGTCGCTCCAGGCGGCGCGGAACGCCGCCGTTCCGCTGCCGGGGGCCAGCGGAACGTTGACGATGTTGCCGACCCCGGTTTCGCTGGCCGCGCCGGTGCCGGGGTAGCAGGGAAATTGATGCGACGAGCCGTAGAACAGCGACGCGTCGGCGGCGAAGATGTCCTGCGTGCCGTTGCCGTGATGCACGTCGAAATCCACCACCGCCACGCGGCCCAGCCCCCAGCGCGCCTGCGCATGTCGGGCGGCGATGGCGGCGGACGCAAACAGGCAGAAGCCCATGGGCGCCGCACGCTCGCAGTGATGCCCAGGTGGCCGGGTGGCTGAAAACGCGCTGGAGGCCCAGCCTTCCATCACTGCATCGACAGCCATGATGGCGCCACCGGCTGACCGAAGCGCTGCCTCGGCGCTGCCATGGCTCATGATCGTGTCGGCATCAAGATCGACGGACTTGCCGTCTTCCGGCACGGTGCCCAGAATCAGCCTGATGTGCGCCGGCGGGTGCACCAGCGCGAGTTGCGCCTCGGTCGCAAGGGGCGCCTGCTCGCGCAGCAGGAGCTGGAATTCCTCGGCCTCAAGCGCCGCCAGGATCACCCGCAGCCGATCGGCGCATTCCGGATGGAATGGCCCGGTGTCATGGGCAAGGCAGGCGGGATGCGTGATCAGCGCCACGGTCATGGGGTCAGGCCTTCTTGCGGATGACGAAGCTGAACACGCCGGCTTCCTCGCTCATCGCCAGCAAGGCATGGCCGGTCTCTCGGCAGAACGCCTGCATATCGGCCACCGCGGCGCGATCAGTCGCGAGAACGCGTAGGTGCGCACCGCTGGACAGGCCACGCAGCATCTTGTTGGTGCGCAGCACCGGCAGCGGGCAGGACATGCCCTTCACATCGAGAACGGATTCCGTCATGGACAGTTTGTCTCCCTCGGCGGCACTTTGGGATGAGCAACGCAGTTGAGCAAGCGCGCCAATCGCTGCAAGATGGCGGGAACAAAGCAGGCACAATGAGCACATACGATTTTCGCATCGGCATCGACCTCGGCGGCACCAAGATTGAAGGCATTGCGCTGGGCGCGGATGGCACGGAACGGATGCGCCATCGCGTGCCCACACCTGCAAGCTATGCCGCAACCCTGGACGCGATCGCCGAAGTGGTTGGAGAAGTCGAGCAAAAGCTCGGCGGCGTCGGCAGCATCGGGATCGGCATTCCCGGTGTGATCTCTGCCACGACAGGCATGGTGAAGAACGCCAACTCGATCGCGCTGAACGGCCACCGCTTCGACTTGGATATTTCCGCCCGCCTGAAGCGCACGGTTCGTATCGCCAACGACGCCAACTGCTTCGCTCTCAGCGAGGCGACCGACGGCGCCGGCGCCGGGCATGGCGTGGTGTTTGGCGTCATCATCGGTACTGGCTGCGGCGGTGGCATCGTGGTGGATGGCCGCGTCATCGACGGCCGCAACCGGGTGGCGGGCGAATGGGGCCACATTCCCCTGCCCTGGCCGCGCCCGGAGGAAAGCCCCGGCCGGAAATGCTGGTGCGGCAAGCACAACTGCATGGAGCTCTGGGTCGCCGGCCCCTCCCTGGCGCGGGACTGCGATGGCCCGGACGCTAAGGATGCCTCTCGCCTGCCCATCCGCGCCGCCGCCGGCGACATTGCAGCCGCAGCCGCCCTGGCCCGGCACACGGACCGCATGGCACGCGGCCTGGCCGTTATCATTAACATCATCGACCCTGATATCATCGTGCTCGGCGGCGGCCTGTCCAACATGGCGCATCTTTATACAGACGTGCCGCAGGCAATGAAGCGCTACGTGTTCTCTGATTTCGTGGAGACTCCGGTCGTACAGAACCGCCATGGCGACAGCTCCGGCGTGCGGGGTGCAGCCTGGTTGTGGCCGGCGCCACCGCCTTGATGATCCCCACCACATGACCCCAGGCCTCTGCCGCGATTGCGGGAGCAGGGCGGCCGAAGGCCCGTCCTGCCCGCGTTGCGGCGGGCGCCGGATCGTGCGCCATGCGCAATTGTTCGATCTCGCGGTTGCCCATGTCGATTGCGATGCGTTCTTCGCCAGTGTGGAAAAGCGTGACCGGCCGGAGTTGGCCTCGTTGCCGGTGATCGTCGGCGGCGGCCATCGTGGCGTGGTGACGGCGGCCTGCTACGTGGCACGAATCTACGGCGTGCGCTCAGCCATGCCGATGTTCAAGGCGCTGGCAGCCTGCCCGGATGCGGTGGTGATCAGGCCGAATTTCGCGAAATACAGCGCCGCCTCGCGCCAGATCCGCGAGCTCATGGCGAAACTCACACCCTTGATGCAGCCGCTGTCGATCGACGAGGCGGCGCTCGACCTGCGCGGCACCCAGGCGCTGCACGGCGCCCCTCCCGCCGTCATGCTGGCGAGGCTGGCGCTGGAGGTGGAGTGCCAGGTGGGCGTGACGATCTCGATCGGCCTCGCGCATAACCGGCTGATGGGCAAGATCGCCGCCGGCCGCGACAAGCCGCGCGGCTTCTGCGTGATCGGTGACGAGGCGGCGGCGCTGCTGTCGACCGAGTCGGTGCGGCTCCTGCCTGGCGTGGGACCGGCCCTGGAAAAGAAGCTGGCGGCGCGCGGGCTGACCAAACTCGGCCACCTTCAGGCGCTTTCGGACCAGGAGGCGCGCCGTCTGCTCGGCGATGATGGCCCTGCCCTGCGCGCCCGCGCCCGCGGCATCGACAGCCGCCAGGTGGACCCATCCCGCGAGACCAAATCGGTCAGCGCGGAGACCACGTTCGGCACCGATCTTGCCACCGTCGCGGAATTGGAAGGTCCGCTCTGGGCGCTCTGCGAAAAACTGGCGCGCCGGCTGCGCGAGCAGGATCTGGCCGCAGGGGGCGTGGTGCTCAAGTTGAAAACCGCACAATTCGCCAGTCGCACCCGTAACCAGCGCCTGTCGCAGCCGACCTGCCTGCCGGACCGGGTGTTCGCAGCCGCAAGGCTGCTGCTGGCGCGCGAGGTGGACGGTACGCCGTTTCGCCTCATCGGCATTGGCGCCAACCCGCTGGCCGATCGGGCTCTGGCCGATCAGCCCGATCTGGCCGACCCGGACGCCATGCGCAGCCTAGCCGCGCAACAGGCCGTTGACGTGCTGCGGGCACGCTTCGGGGCCGACACGATCGGTCGCGGCCGAGGATTCAACGCCAAGTCATAGCCATCAACATCCCGGCTTGGCGATCTTCAGCGTGTCCAGTTTCCCGCCCATTACGAAATCGCCGAAATCCATCGACAGCGCGTCCGCCACGCCGTTCGCATAATACCGCATCGACACCTCGTAGTCTGGCTGCTGCTTGCCTTGCTCGCGGTCGAAGAACGCGATCCGCACCCGCCCGCTGGGCAGCGACGCCAGCGGCGCCCATTTGGTCTCGGCCGGCTGATTCCAGCCGGTGATCACCACTGAGGTGTCCTGCGCCCCACTGGGGCCGGTGCCGTCGAACAGCGGCAGTGCCACGAACTTCTTGCCGCTTTCCGCGGCATCCAGAAACGCCTCGGTATGCGCGGTGGGGAACACCGTGCCGGCCGGCAGTTCCTTGGTTACGCCTTCTGGCAGCGTGTAAGTTACGGTGCCGGGTCCACCGGTCCGGGTCAGCGTGGCATTGCCTGATACCTCCGACGTCACCGCCTGTTCGGTGGTCTGGCGCATGCGAAAGCGCAGCGACAGGCCGTCTTTGCCCTCGAAGGTGGTGTAGTCGGACACCATCTCGATGTCCTGGCCGTCCTGGTTGGTGAGCTTCATCAGCAGGCGCTGGCGCACCGCCCAGCCGTCGCAGGCGTCGATCACCTCATAGGTCATCGTGCCGGTTCCAGACGTCACGTCGCCGCCGCGCGCATTCTCCAGGCTGAGTTTATAACTCGCCTGATGCGCCGCCAGCTCAACCGCTTGGGCCGGCATCGAGATCGAGAGGGCGGCCACGACAACCTTCAAAGCCAAACCGCGCATACATTTCATCTCCATAGCTTTATTCCACATGGGGTTGGCCCGCCGTGCGCACCAGACAAGCCAGAAGACAAGGAGATACTTTACGGGATCGCGCGATCATGCGAGAGCCAACGTGGTGTGGACGTGGCGAAATCGGTAGACGCAGCAGACTTCAATTGGAGTGCCCGCGGGGAAATCCGCGGTGCAGAACCGCTCAAAGTCGGGGAACGCTAACGGGCCGCAGGGTCCCAGGCCAATCCCGAGCCAAGCTCCTGGTAACAGGGGAAGGTGTAGAGACTGGACGGGTGGCACCTAATGCCCAGGGCACACGCAGCCCTGGGCCATGGTGAAGGGACAGTCCAGACCACGAACGCTTGGCCCCCAACGCCAGGCGGCGGCGAAAGTCGAAGTGGCAAGAAAATCTGTTTCTCTTTGAGAGTGCGGGTTCAAGTCCCGCCGTCCGCACCATTCACTCTCGCATCAACCCATTGCATCAGCGCACTGCGTCAGCCTTCAACGCCACCTCGATCGATTTGGCGATCGCCTCGGGCTTTGTCGTCGGCGGGAAGCGCTCCAGCACGGCGCCATCCCGGCCAACCAGGAACTTCGTGAAATTCCACTTGATGGCGCTGCCGAGCAGCCCGCCCTTCTGCGATTTCAGATGCACGAACAACGCATCGGCCCGCGGGCCGTTTACATCGATCTTGGCGGCCAGCGGAAACGTGACGCCGAAGCGCTGGGTGCAAAACGCCCCTATCTCGGCGTCGGTGCCCGGCTCCTGGTGGCCGAACTGGTCGCAGGGAAATCCCAACACGTCGAAGCCCTTCTCGTGATACCGCGCCTGCAACGCCTGCAGCCCGGCATATTGCGGGGTGAAACCGCATTGGGAGGCCACGTTCACGATCAGCAGCACCCGCCCGCGATAATCGCCCAGGCTTTGCGGTTCGCCCGAGTTACGGCGGATCGCGATGTCGTGGACATTCATGCGGCGTCTCCATTTGGGTGCGTGACGGGCTGTGGCGTGGTGCCATAGGCGCCGGCCATCTGGGCGATATGGGCCAGCTTGGCGTCAAGGCCAGACCAGTCGTCCTGTGCGGCGATCGGCGCCCACAACGCCTCGACCTCCTCGATCAGCAAGGTGCAAGGCGACGGCGCCTGGAAATACGGATGCGCCAGCGAGGCGCCGACGGCTGGTTCGTAGTCGGCGAGTGCCTCGCGCACCGGGGTGAACGCGGCACTGGCGTAGAACGCCGCGTTGGGACCGGCTGCGGCGCGCGATGCGCTGGCCAGGCCGGTGAACCAGTCGAAGAACACCTGTTCGAACGGCGCCTGGCTGTCGCCCATGAACGCGAACAGCACACGCCCCAAAGCGGCGTCCGCGTCCGTGCCGCGCGATTGCAGGCCGAGCCGGCGCACCACGGCGGAGGCGAAATCGGCCTGCAACTGGCCCCAGAACGGCGCTAATGCCGCTTCCAGCGCCGCCTTGTCGGCAAGTTCGAGAAGGCAGCCGCCAAGCCGGGACAGATTCCACAGCAATGCCTCAGGCTGGCGGCCATACGCATAAAGCCCGCCATGGTCGAAATAGGCGGCGGTGAAGTCCGGGTTGTGGGTCGCAAGCCAGCGCCATGGGCCGTAGTCGAAACTTTCGCCGGTGACGTTGATGTTGTCGGTGTTGAGCACGCCGTGCACGAAGCCGGCCGCCATCCAGCCGGCGCCCATCGCGGCCACGTTGCGGGCGACCCGGCCCATGAACGCCGACGTCCGCGCGGCCACGTCCTCCACCCAGATGTCCGGCATATAATTCCGGATGCTGTGGTCCATCAGCCGCTGGATGCCGTTCCCATCGCCCAGCTGGGACACCCGCTGGAAACTGCCGATGCGGATATGCGAGTGGTTCAGCCGCACCATGACAGCGGACCGCGTGGGCGACGGCTCGTCACCGCGCACCAGGTCTTCACCGGTCTCGATCAGGCTGAAGGTTTTCGACGTATAGACCCCCTGTGCCTCCAGCATGGCGGTGGCCAGCACTTCGCGCACGCCACCCTTCAAGGTAAGCCGCCCGTCGCCGCCGCGCGACCATGGCGTGGTGCCGCTGCCCTTGGTGCCGAGATCGAGCAGCCGACCATCCCTGAGGTCATGCAGTTGGGCGAACAAAAAGCCGCGCCCGTCGCCGAGATCGGGGTTGTAGTGACGGAACTGGTGGCCGTGATAGCGCAGCGCCAAGGGCTGCGGGAAACTGCCCTCCAACGGCTCGAAACGCCCGAAATGGGCGATCCACTCTTCGTCCGAAAGCCCGTCGAGCCCGACACGCGCGGCCCAGGCCTGATTGCGAAAGCGCAGCGTGTGAAAAGGGAATCTTGCCGCCGCCACCACGTCAAAAAACACGTCGCCGAGAAGGCCATGCGCGGTCGATGGACGAAAGCCTGGAGAGACGGGCATCTGGCACCTCGGGCTATTGCGGATCGCGAGCATCCCGCCGATAGGGCAGGTTAGGCTACCAGATGTCGCGGAACCGACGACAAGGAGCAAGGCCAAGATGCAGATGATGATGAGAGGCGCCGCAGCGCTGGGCGCCCTGTTCCTGCTGTCTGGCTGCGGCTTGGCGGCGGCGCCCTGCAGGGTCGGCTCAGCCGTTCTGAAGATTGTGCCCCTGGTCGGCCACGTGGCCGCCGCCCCCACCGATGGATGCGCCGCAGTGATCGATCCCTGAGCCATGCCTTCTCGTTTGACCGTCCTCGCCTGATCGCGTAGCTGTCCGGCCGCGAAAACAACGATTTCTTTCAAGCCAAGGGGCGGTCTATGCGCATCGCAGTGGTCGGTGGCGGTTATGTGGGCTTGGTCTCGGGCGCCTGTTTCGCCGAGTTTGGCAATGAGGTGGCAGTCGTCGAGGCGGACGTCGCCAAGCGCGCAGCGCTGCTGGACGGCAGGCTGCCAATCTACGAGCCGGGCCTGGGCACGCTGGTGGCGGAGAACGTGGCGGCCGGCCGCCTGTCGTTCGGCGGCGATCTCGCCTCGGCCGTCGAAGACGCGGAGGCGGTGTTCATCGCCGTCGGCACCCCGTCGCGGCGCGGCGACGGCCATGCCGATCTCACCTACGTGTTCGCCGCTGTTGAGGAGGTGGCGCACGTTTTGAAGCGCCCGACCGTCATCGTCACAAAATCCACCGTGCCCGTCGGCACCGGAAGGCGGGTGGCCGAAATCCTGCAACGCATCCGGCCAGAGTTGGACGTACACGTGGCGTCCAACCCGGAATTCCTGCGCGAAGGCAACGCCATCGGCGACTTCATGCGGCCAGACCGCGTGGTGATCGGCTGCGAGACCGAACTGGCCCGCGAAGTGCTGCGTAGGCTGTATCGGCCGCTGTATCTCATCGAGGCGCCGATCGTGTTCACCGGCATCGAGACCGCCGAGTTGATCAAATATGCCGGCAACTCGTTCTTGGCGATGAAGGTGACGTTTATCAACGAGATGGCCGACCTGTGCGAGCGCGTCGGCGCCGATATCCACGATGTCGCCCGCGGCATCGGCCTCGATGGCCGCATCGGCCGCAAATTCCTGCATCCCGGTCCCGGCTTCGGCGGCAGCTGCTTCCCCAAGGACACGCTGGCGCTGACCCGCATCGCCCAGGACGCCGGCGCTCCTAGCCGACTTGTGGAAGCAACGGTGGCTGTGAACGACGCCCGAAAGGCCGGAATGGCAATGCGAGTGATCAACGCCGCCGGCGGAAACGTTCGCGGCAAGACGGTGGCGCTGTTCGGACTCACCTTCAAACCTGAAACCGACGATATGCGCGACAGCCCGTCGCTGCCGATCACCGACCGGCTGGTGAGCGATGGCGCGATCTTGCGCGCCTACGACCCGGAAGGCATGGCGCAGGCCAAGCCGATGCTTCCCGAGGGCATCATCTACTGCCAATCCGCGCTCGAGGCAGCCGACGGGGCCGAGATCGTGGTGGTGGTCACCGAATGGAACGAGTTCCGCGCCATTACGCCCGATCAACTCAAGGCGGTGATGGCGGGGCGCGTGGTGGTCGATCTCCGCAATGTCTACGACCCCGAAGCGATGCGCGCATCCGGAATGATCTATCATTCCATCGGCCGCCCGCCCATTCTGGCTCCGGCAAATGACGACGCGTTCTAAGGCGGATGGGAGCAGAGTTGGCCTTGGGCTATCTCTTCGATCGACAAGGAGTCTTGCGCCCTGACGAGTGAGGTCACCCGCCATGTGAGAGGCTGAGCAACAGATGAAGATCGTCTACGCGCTCCCCGCCTACACGGTTTCACCGGTCGGGGGATATCATGTGCATTATGAGTATGCCAGCCGGCTGGCCCGCAGCGGGCATAGCGTTACCATCGTCTTTCCCCGAATACCGCGTGGCGAGCGCAGCGTTCGGGCACGCGCCGCCAGTCTGGTGTGGGCGATGCGCCTTCGCCGAAAGCATAACCCGTTGATCCAATCCTACCGACTGGATCCCCACGTGAAAGTCCGTCTGCTGCACGATCTTAGCGCGAGCTCTCTGCCCAGCGCCGATGTGCTAATCGCCACCGCCTGGCAGACCGCCGAAATCCTGGCTGATGTCCCCGTGCGCTGTGGCCGCAAGTTCTACATCGTCTACGACTACGAACACCTGATGACGGCAGGCCCCGACATCGCAGCCCGGATCGAGGCCACCTATCGGGCGAATTTCAGCATCGTCGCCACCTCGACTGTCGTTGACGACATGGTACGCCGCTGCGGCGGCAGACCGCTTGCGAAAATTACCTGCGGGCTCGATCTGGCCAGCTTCGGTGTCGACAATCCACCGGAACAGCGGCCACGGCTGAGCGTGGCATTTCCGGTTCGACCAGAGGCCTTCAAAGGCACCGCCGACGCGATCGCTGCCATGGAGCAGCTGCGCCACGTCTACGGACCAAGCCTGCTGGTCAGCGCATTCGGCAGCCAGCGGACAGAACTGCCCGACTGGGTGAGGTGGATCGACTATCCAAACCAGACCGCGCTGCGTGCCATCTACAACGGCCACGCCGTATTCGTGGTGCCGTCACATTTCGAAGGCTGGGGCCTACCTGGCATCGAGGCGATGGCGTGCGGCGCCGCGCTCGTGACCACCGACAATGGCGGCTGCAGCGATTACGCCATCAATGAGGTCACGGCGCTGGTGGTGCCTCCCAAAGCGCAAGATGCGATTGCGGACGCCGTGACGCGCCTGTTCGAGGACGACGCGCTGCGCTCCCGCCTGGCGCGCGGCGGGGCCGCGTTTGCCCGCCGCTTCACCTGGGAAAATGCCGCAATCGCGCTGGAAACCTTGATTACCGATCAGAACTTCGCAGTCATCAAGGAGCAGTGACGACACCGAACCATGTGTCTGGCAGAAGTGCGATAGCGCACCCATGTCACGGGGTATTGCGAGATGAGGAATGCATGGACCAGGTGATGGCGTTCGTGCCGGCAAAGCAGCCGGCCAAACCGGTCACGCGCGAACTGCGCGTGGTGTCGGACTACGAGCCCGCCGGCGACCAGCCGACCGCGATCAAGACCCTGCTCGCCGGGATCGGCGCCGGCGACCGTGACCAGGTTCTGCTCGGCGTCACCGGGTCCGGTAAAACGTTCACCATCGCCAAATGCATCGAGGCGATCCAGCGCCCCACGCTGATCCTGGCGCCGAACAAGACGCTGGCAGCCCAGCTCTACGGCGAGATGAAATCGTTCTTCCCGGACAACGCCGTCGAATATTTCGTCTCGTACTACGACTACTACCAGCCCGAGGCCTACGTGCCGCGGACCGACACGTATATCGAAAAAGACAGCCAGATCAACGAACAGATCGACCGCATGCGCCACTCCGCCACCCAGGCGCTGCTGGAACGCAACGACGTGATCATCGTGGCCTCGGTGTCGTGCATCTACGGTATAGGCTCGGTCGAGACTTATGGCCGCATGGTCGTGAAACTTGAGACCGGCGGCAAGATCGACCGCGACAAGCTAGCGCGCGCGTTGGTGGAGCTACAATACCGCCGCAACGACGCCGCCTTCGCGCGCGGCACCTTTCGTCTGCGCGGCGAGGTGGTGGACATCTTCCCCGCCCATTACGAAGACCGTGCCTGGCGCGTGGTGCTGTTCGGCGACGAAATCGAAAGTATCTCGGAATTCGACCCGCTGACCGGCGAGAAGACCGCTGTGCTCGAAAACATCACCATCTATCCGAATAGCCATTACGTGACGCCGCGCCCGACGCTGGTGCAGGCGATCTCCCAGATCAAGGTCGAGTTGAAGGGCCGGCTGGATCAGTTCGTCGCTGAGGGCAAATTGCTGGAGGCCGAGCGCCTGCAGCAACGATGCACGTTCGACATCGAGATGATGGAGACCACCGGCTCCTGCAAATCGATCGAGAACTATTCCCGATATCTGTCCGGCCGGCTTCCGGGCGAGCCACCGCCAACCTTGTTCGAATACCTGCCGGAAAACGCGCTGCTGGTTATCGACGAAAGCCACGTGACGGTGCCGCAGATCGGCGGCATGGAGCGCGGGGACAACGTGCGCAAATCCGTGCTCGCCGAGTTCGGTTTTCGGCTTCCCTCCTGTATCGACAACCGCCCGTTGAAATTCGACGAATGGGACAAGTTTCGCCCGCAGTCGATTTTCGTCAGCGCCACGCCCGGGCCGTGGGAAATGGAACGCGTCGGCGGCACGTTTGCCGAGCAGGTTATCCGCCCGACCGGCCTGATCGACCCCATCACCGAGATCCGCCCGGTCGAACACCAAGTGGACGATCTTTTGGGCGAGGTCCGCGAGGTCGTGGCCAAGGGCGGCCGCATTCTTGTCACCGTGTTGACCAAACGCATGGCCGAGGACCTGACCGAGTATCTCACCGAGCAAGGCATAAAAGTTCGTTACCTCCACTCGGATGTCGACACGCTGGAACGTATCGAGATCATCCGCGACCTACGCCTGGGCGTGTTCGACGTGCTGATCGGCATCAACCTGTTGCGCGAGGGTCTTGATATCCCCGAATGCTCGCTGGTGGCGATTTTGGACGCTGACAAGGAAGGTTTTCTCCGCTCGCAGACCTCCCTGATCCAGACCATCGGCCGGGCCGCGCGCAACGTGGACGGCCGGGTCATTCTCTACGCCGACACCATGACGCGCAGCCTGCGGTTTGCCATCGAGGAGACCGACCGCAGGCGCAACAAGCAGCGGTCCTGGAACGAGGCGAACTGCATCACGCCGCAATCGGTGAAGAAGCAGATCGGCAAGGTGCTCGCCAGCGTGTTCGAGCAGGACTACGTTACCGTCGAGCCGATTCCGGATTCAGGGGTCACCGATTTCGTAGGCAAGGATCTGAAATCCGCCATCGCCGAGATGGAAAAGCGGATGCGCAAGGCGGCGGCGGACCTGGAGTTCGAGGAAGCGGCGCGGATGCGCGACGAGATCAAGCGGTTGGAGGCGCTGGACCTCGGCCTTCCCGCCCCGCCTGCGGCGTCGGCCGGGTTTCGCCAGAAGAAGGACTGGACGCCGAAGCCCGGCGGGCCAGGCGGCGGCGGCTACGATCCGGCGAAGCGCAAGGGTCGCGGCCGAAAGTAGCGAATCGAGCCTACGACCGTGTCGGCCAGATCCGCTGCAGCGATCGCTCCCGATCGATGAACTGGTGCTTCAACGCGCCCGCGATATGCGCCGCCAACAAAGCGTAAAGCGCATATCCGAAAATCGTGTGCGCCCACTCGAACACCATATGCGCCTGCTCCTTCGGGCCGGCCGGCATGCGAAAGATCGGCCCGATATGCGGCCATTCCACCAGCCCGAATAGCATCGTGGGGTTGGCCGCCGCCCCGTCCCACGCCGAATCCTCCAGCCAACCCGACAGCGGCAATGCGAAGATCAGCACGTAAAGCAACGCGTGCGCAGTGCGGGCACCCCAGTGCGCCCATCGTGGATACGTGGCCGGCAGCGGCGGCGGCGGGTTGGCCACGCGCCACAGCAATCGCAGGATCGCGAGGCCCAGCACAGTGATGCCGATCGATTTATGGGTGTGGACCATCACGCCAGCCACGTCATCGGACGCATAGTCGACCGTCCAGACCAGCATCAGATTGACCGCGATCATCAGCGCCACCAGCCAGTGCAGCAGCATGGCCGTGCGCGTGTAGCGATCAGGCCGATCGGCGTTCATGGCTGGTTTTTTCCCTTATCCCCGTATCGAGGCGCCGTAGGAATGGGCGAAGTCTCATCTTGCGTCGCAAAAAAGAAGCTGGACTCCGTCTACCCTACGGATTGCTCGGCCCAGCCTACTCGGGGAAGCGCGGCAGACGGACGCCGTCCTTCGGCATTTCGTAACGCGCCGCGTTCAGCTGCATCGCCAGCAGCGTGTAGTACGCGTTGATCCCGATCAGATCGACCATCGCTGGCCTGCCGAAGCGCTTCTCCGCGCGCGAATACGCCGCATCCGACACGCGCTTGTTGCGATGCAGTTCCACTGACACATCGTACACCATCTCTTCGTCATCGGTCATGCCCACCGGACGGCGGCCGTCGCGGATGGCGGCGATGATCTCGGGCTTGATACCAGCCTTGGCTGCGATCGGCGCATGGACATACCACTCGTAGTCCTGCGTCCATTCACGCGCTGTTACCAGGATGGCCAGTTCGGACAAAGTGTTGCCGATGCCGGATTTGTAGCGGAGGTAGTCGCCCATGGCGCGGGCTTGGCTCATTACCTCAGGCGAATACATCAGCGGCTCGAACGGCCCGAACACCGGAACTTTCCGGGCCGCCACGAAATCCTCCGCGGCCTTTTTCTGCACATCTGAGTAATCCGCCGGCGGAATGGTCGGCAGCCGCGTCTGAGCCATGACCGAAGGTGAAACGCAGGCCGACAACGCCAGAGCCAGGAGAAGCCTCTTCATTGATCTTATCCCTTAAATCGGGCGCCACCGGCCGCTTGAATGCGGCAATCTCTGCGCTTCGATTGCCGCGGACCATACCGCAACAGCCGTAGCCTGCAACTTGCGCAGCGCTCCCTGACTGATTTCGAGGAGAGCCGACGTGAAGCGCCCAAATTTTCTCAAAGCCACCGCCGCCGAGGCTTTTGAAGGCGTGGCGAATGCCTTCAAAGACGATCTGATCAGCCACCGAAACATTTCGCCGCCTCCTCGACCAGTGACAGATCGGAATGGGCGAGGGCGTCGATTTTGGCCTTGAGGAAGCCGAGTTCCTTCGGCCCGTCCAGGGTTGCCTGCAACGCCGCGGGCGCCCCGCAGGAAGCGCAGATCCTCTATACGACGGACGGACGCCCCGATGCCTTGATTATCGCTCGATGCGGCATTGGTTTGGTTCGATTTCTGTTCGTCCGTACCGGCATATCCTTAGAGGCCCTGACCCACGGTCATGTCGTCATATTTGCTCCGGCGCAAGCGACTCCGAGCGATTGCGGCTTGCGGCATCGTCAGGCAAAGACATTGGCCACCAGGTGCCACCGGACTTCGGTGCGCCTTCCCGTGGGAAAGCCGGATCGCGAATGAAATCGAACAGCGCAGCGTCCATTCCCGTCTTGTCCTGGATTGCCCCGGTGATTGCGATCGGCTTCTATTTCGTGGCGTCGGCAATGGGCTTCGGCAGCCAGTTCGTGCCGGGCGGTGCGATGACCGTGCTGGCGGTGCTTCTGGTGCCGGTGCTGTTCGGCACCGTGTTCGCAGCCGTGCACCATGCCGACGTGATCGCCCATCGCACCGGCGAGCCTTACGGCACGCTGGTGCTGACCTCAGCGGTGACCATCATCGAGGTGGCGCTGATCGCCTCGGTGATGCTGGCCGACCCCGATGGCAGCCCGACGCTGGCGCGTGACACGGTGTTCGCCGTTGTCATGACGGTCTGCAACGGCATTGTCGGCCTGTGCATTTTGGTGGGCGGAATGCGCCATCGGGAGCAAAGCTTCCGGGTGCAAGGCGCCAGCGCCTATCTCGTGGTTCTGATGGTGCTGTCCGCGCTGACCCTGGTGTTGCCCAACTACACCCAGGAGACGCCCGGGGCGGTCTATTCCAATTTGCAGCTCGCCTTCGCCGGCGGCATCACGCTGCTTTTGTATGTGGTGTTTCTGTATCACCAGACCTTCCGCCATCAGGAGGATTTTATCGCGCTGAGCAAGGCCAAGCCGGACATCGTGCATGATCTGGCGCCGCCGCGGGTGATCACGATCAGCGTGGTGCTTCTGGTGCTGGCCTTGCTGGCCGTGGTGTTGCTGTCCAAGAAATTCGCCGCCGTGGTGGAATTCGGCCGAATTGCCATCGGCGCGCCACCGGCCATCACAGGCCTTCTGGTGGCGCTGGTGATCCTACTGCCGGAGGCGATCGCCGCCGTTCAGGCAGCACGGCAGGACAAGCTGCAGAAATCGATCAACCTGGCACTCGGATCATCGTTGGCCACGATCGGGCTCACCTTTCCCGCCGTGGCGGTGGTGGCGCTCTATCTCGGCAAGCCGCTCCTTCTTGGCCTGAACACGGTCGACACCGCGCTGCTGGCACTGACCCTGCTGATCAGCACGCTCACCTTCGGGACCGGGCGCACCAATATTCTGTTCGGCTTCGTTCATCTGGTGGTGTTTGTCACCTATCTGTTCTTTACCTACTGGCCGTAGGCGGGGCCGCGCGCTAAAAACCTTTGCTTAGGGATCGCTCTCGGCCGATCTCTTGCCACCAGCGGCGAATGGTTTGCACGGCGAAGGCCGGCCGGCGTTCTTGAAGTCTCCGACGAGTTCCTTCTTCTTCATGTCGACCGAGATAACCGGTTCGCCATCGGCCAACGCGGCTCGCACGCTCTCGTTGCGGTGCACGAACTGAGCATTGCGACCCGGGTGGCTCTCGCCTGCGCACGTCTTGCGATTCCGGCTCCAGCATTGCCAACAGATCAGCCGGCAACGTCGGGGCCTTGGCCCGCGGCGTCTTGCCGCCACCGCCCGGGCGGCGGACACGGTTGGGAGCGAGTTGATCTTTCGCCGACAACTCAGCCAGGCCGCGTCCAATCGTGCTGGACGCGATGCTGGGCGCCTGCGACACCAGGGCGATGCCGCCATATCCGCCAGTGCGAGTTTCCGTCGCCGCGAAGATGCGCCTGTCTGGAATAGGGCATCAGCACCAACCAGGACAGCACAATTCAGTTATCTTTGGACAGGCTTTTAGGACGAGGACGCCCGGCGAAACGGGCCGCCGCTTCGCCGGGCCTGCACCCTTAGGGCACCATCGCGCCTTGTGTTTCAACGTAGACGGCATAGACCGACGTGCTCGCCGTCATGAAAAGCCGATTTCGGCGCTTACCGCCGAAGCACAGGTTCGCGCAAGTCTCCGGCAGGTGAATCTTGCCGATCAACGCACCGCCTGGCTCGTAGCAGCGAACACCGTCCTCCTTCGAATCGGCCCAGCCCATACTGCACCAGACGTTCCCGTCCACGTCCACTCGCATCCCGTCGGTGAAACCCGGCGCGAACCCCTCAGCAAACACTTTGTCGTTTGAGAGCGTATCCCCGTTCACATCAAACACCCGCATATTCGAGCGGCCACCATGCGTGATGCCGCTGTCAATGATGTAGAGCTTTTTTTCGTCGGGGGAGAATGCCAGCCCGTTTGGTTTGTCGAAGCTGTCAACAACCATTTTTGCCCGGCCTGTCTGCGGATCGAGCCGGTACACGCTGGGCGGCAATTCAGCCGTATCCTTATGCCCCTCGTAGTTGCCGAGGATGCCGTAGCCAGGATCGGTAAACCATATCGCACCGTCCGAGGCGACCACGATGTCGTTCGGCGCGTTCAGCTTCTTGCCGTTATAGCTGTCGATCAGCACGGTGATCCGGCCATCCGGCTCCGTCCGGGTTACCCGGCGGGTATCGTGTTCGCAGGTGATCAGCCGTCCCTGGCGGTCGCGTGTGTTGCCGTTCGCGAAGTTGGACGGCGAGCGGTACACGCTCACGTGCCCGTCCTCCTCCTGCCACCGCATAATCCGGTTGTTGGGGATGTCGCTCCACAGCAGGTAGCCGCCATCCCGGAAATAAACCGGCCCTTCTGCCCAGCGGAACCCAGTGGCGATCCGCTCGATGGCGGCGTTGCCCACCTTTGCCGTGAACCGTTTGTCCACCGCCTCCAGCCGCGGGTCCGGATACCGTGTCCCGGGCAGGTCTCCCAATGGCAATCGGTCCGCACGTGCCGTGCTGCTTACCACGACCGACGCGATCGCACCGACGCCTGCTACAAAGCTTCTACGATCCATTTTTGTTTCCTCCTCGCCTTCGCCCCGGCTATCCGCCGGTTAGAAAGAGAGTATCAGACTCTGTCCTTTCCGGTACGCGAAAGATCAGTCCGCTCGGGAGCACATCACGTGGGGCGACACTCCACCGACGGGAGAATTTAAAGCGATGTTATGCGGCTCTTATCCAGATTATCGCGCTAGACAACGCGTTTTGGGCGATGGCGTATTTGGCAATAAGATTGGTTGCCTTGCGGGTCAGAGCGCCTGCTCCGGCAGGGGAGGATTTGAAATCGCGAGCTTGTCATAGATCAAAGCAGCAGGCCGCCGTTATCTCAAGTCACACCGAAAGTTGGCCTCTCTGCGGACTTCCTGCCCGGTGCGTGGCCGGGTAGATTTAGCGCTGGCGGGCGATTTGTGCTGGCGTCTGTCAGACGCCCCTCCCTCCCGCGCAGCGTGGCGCCTTGACATACCGGATAACCCCATCATGTCGTCATTACGGAGGAATAAAAGGCAACGGCTGCACGAAGTCTCCGGAAAGGACATGCGAAAAATGGGTGATATAACAGTCGGGCAATATGAGCTCGTATATAATGCGTTCTCGTTCACCATCGCGGTGATGGGAGCAGCAACGTTGTTTTCTTTACTTGGGCGCTCTCAGGTTGCGCCTGCATACCGCACTGCCTTGACGCTTACCGGGCTCGTGACGCTCATCGCTGGCTATCACTACCTTCGAATTTTCAACAGCTGGGATGCTGCTTTTACAC
The DNA here is from genome assembly GCA_043732745.1 of Rhodospirillales bacterium. Classification (GTDB taxonomy): domain Bacteria; phylum Pseudomonadota; class Alphaproteobacteria; order Acetobacterales; family Acetobacteraceae; genus CAIQQQ01. The sequence continues at coordinate 7,917 of JAYTHH010000401.1, read as the reverse complement.
TCGTCAATGGCAAGCTCACGCTTACCGGGGTCGCATTCAACGATGCGTATCGCTACGTCGACTGGCTTCTGACCGTTCCGCTTCTGCTTGTTGAACTCATCTTGGTCATGCGGCTTTCTCGTGCCGAGACTATCTCAAAGGGTGTCCGGCTCGGACTTCTTGCAGCGCTAATGATCGTTCTCGGCTATCCCGGCGAGGTCGCGCAAACCAACAGCGCGCGTTGGCTTTGGTGGGGTCTTGCGATGGTCCCTTTCGTGATCATTGTCTACGAACTGTTCATCGGACTGCGCGCCTCCATTGCAACGCAGCCTGAGTCTGTCAAAGGGCTTGTTGGAACCGCACGCACCCTGACCATCGTTTCTTGGTGTTTCTACCCGGTGGTCTTTGTGTTCCCGATGATAGGCTTCACTGGTGGTGCCACTGTGGCGGCCGTCCAGGTTGGCTACACTGTGGCTGATATCGTCGCCAAGGCGGTCTTTGGCGTTTTGATCTACGTCATCGCCGTTCGGAAGTCTGAAATTGAAGAAGAGGTGGGTCATCCGGTTGGCCTTGTCGCCCAGAGCTGAATCTCCAAGCCAGACCAGTGGGGCGCAGGTCCCACTGGTTCCACCTTTCCGAGCTGGATCCATCTGATGCGACTGCACCAAGTCAGCCTGTCACCCAATCAATCCGGATCGATGGCGACGAACCTGGCGGCTGTCGAGACATTGATCACCGACCTGATTGGGGGCTCAGCCAAAACCGCGGACGGTCTGCCGTCAACCGTGGCGCAAGCCGCATCCGTCCATCTGGCTGCCGGTGGACAACGCATCCGTGCACGTCTGGCTCTGCACGCAGCAGTCGCTTGCGACATGGCAGACACGGATAGTGTCGTTATCGCAGCGGCCAGTGAACTCTTGCACAATGCCTCTCTCGTTCACGACGACATCCAAGACCAGACGCGGCTTCGTAGGGGCTTTAATGCCATCTGGGTCACGTTCGGTATCGATGTTGCTCTGTGTGCCGGCGATCTGATGCTGTCTGCTGCCTACGCGGCCCTGGGTGGTTTATCCGACACCACCAAGCTTCCCGCGCTCCTGTCGCTGGTGCACAATCGAACTTCTATCGCAATCCGGGGGCAATGCGCCGATCTGTGCGTAGAAGCCGCAGACGAGATAGACTTGGTCCGCTACGAAACGATTGCAGTGGCCAAATCCGGCGCCTTGCTTAGTCTACCGCTCGAACTGGTCCTCACGGCGTCAGGGAACGAAAATCTGGCGCTGCAGGCACGGATCGCAGTCGAGCATTTTGCAATCGGCTATCAGATTGCTGACGACATCGAGGACCTTGCGCACGACGCTGGAGCCCAAAAGATTGCAATCAATATCGTGCTGATACTGGGGGGAGGCACTTCCGCGCTGTTCGAAGCGAGATGCTTGGCCCAACGGCATCTTCGTGCCGCAGCGTCGGCAGCCCTGGCTTTGCCGCATGGCGCCGGGAAACTTCTGTCCGAACAAGCGCTGCGACTTTCTGCCACCCTCGCGCCGGTTGCAGTGCCATGAACGTGATCGTCGTCGGAGCTGGGTTCGGGGGCATCGCTGCGGCGTTACGCTTGCGCGCGAAAGGCTATGAGGTTCTCCTGATCGATCGCTGCCCACAACTTGGCGGACGGGCGCAGGTTTTTGAACGAGAAGGGTTTCGTCATGACGCGGGACCTACGGTTATCACGGCGCCGTTCCTGATCGCCGAACTGTTCGCGTTGTTTGGCGAGAGGCTGGAAGACCATCTGCAACTGGTTCCGCTGAAGCCCTGGTACCGATTCCGTTTCGACGATGGCGACACGTTTGATTATGGCGGCACGTTGGAGGAGACGCTGGCCGAAATCGGACGTATCGAGCCTGCAGATCAGGACGGTTATCTCAGGTTACTTGCACACTCGAAGCGCATCTTCGATGTTGGCTTCACGGAACTTTCGGCGCAGCCATTCCAACGCCTCGGCACCATGCTCGCGCAGATCCCTCGACTGCTGAGCCTGCGGAGCGACAAGACGGTGTGGCAGCTTGTCTCACTTTATATCAAAAATCCAAAACTTCGTCAGGCATTCTCCATTCAGCCGCTTCTCGTCGGTGGAAATCCGTTCGACACGACAAGCATATACGGCTTGATCCACTACCTCGAGCGCGCCTACGGCGTGCACTTCGCGATGGGTGGCACCGGTGCAATTTCTCGTGCACTCGGAGCCTTAATGGACAGGCAGGGCATCCACGTTCGCCTGGGCGAAACGGTCAGCCAGATCAAGGTCCAGGACGGCGTTGCCACAGGCGTGGTCCTGGAAGACGGACGTGAACTCCAAGCGAATTTGGTCGTGTCCAACGCAGATGCGGCCCATCTCTATAGCGCCATGGTGCCAAAACCCGATCAGGCTCGCGCAACCCGGCTCAAGCTATCTGCTGCCAGCTACTCCATGGGTCTGTTCGTGCTCTACTTCGGGACCACCATACAGTATTCAGACGTCGCGCATCACACGATTTGGCTAGGGCCACGCTACCGTGAGCTTTTGGCTGACATCTTCGATCGAAAAGTGTTGGCGGAGGATTTCTCGCTCTACTTGCATCGCCCCACAGCCACTGATCCAAGCTTCGCGCCAGACGGCTGCGACAGCTTTTACGTCCTTTGCCCGGTACCGAACCTGCAGGCGAATATCGACTGGGCGGTTGAAGGACCGCGGCTGAAGGATCGAATCATCGCAGCACTCGGCCGCACGATTCTGCCTGGCCTGTCCAAAACCATCACTGCCGCGTTCACCAAGACCCCAAATGATTTCAAAGAAGACTACCTCAGCGAAAATGGTGCCGGTTTCTCGGTAGCGCCCTTGTTCCGGCAATCCGCCTGGTTCCGCTTCCACAACAAGGCGGAGGGGATCGCCAACCTCTATCTCACCGGGGCCGGCACGCATCCAGGGGCCGGGTTGCCGGGCGTGCTGTGCTCGGCAAAGGTGATAGACGCGCTAATCCCGCCGGCCCATGGTTTCGATGTGCCGGATATACGCGCGGCATGACCCTGCCGTCTAACGCAGCCTATGCCGCCGCAGATACGATGCTCTCGTCAAAGGGGCGAAGCTTTCACTGGGCGAGACGCTTGTTGAGCCCCGTTCACGCAGATCGCGCCACACGTCTGTATGGTTTCTGCCGTCGGGTCGACGATCTGGCAGACGAAGCACAGTCCTCAGAATTGGCGCGATATAGCCTGCTGGACATCGAGCATGCTGTCCGATCCGGGATTTCGAACGATCCGCTGGTGGCGGACACGATCATGCTTCTGCAAGAATGTGCAATTGACCCCGCCATACCGGTTGCGTTGATCCGTGGCGTGATGAGCGATCTGGAGGATGTCCAGATTGCCACAGTGGCTGATCTGCTGCGTTACTGCTATAGCGTAGCGGGAACGGTCGGCCTCATGATGAGTGCAGCACTCGACGTGAGCGATCCCCGGGGATTGCATCATGCCATCGATCTGGGCATCGCGATGCAACTGACGAACCTGTGTCGGGATGTGCAGCAGGACGCGCTTTCCGGCCGCCGCTATCTGCCGGCTTCGCTCCTCGGAGCGATCGAGCCGAGCCGTCTCATCCGGCCGTCGTCCGAAGACCGGCCGATTGTTTCGGAGACGATGGAAACGCTGTTGGACCTCGCGGACACCTATTATCGCAGCGGCGAGGCAGGTCTTCCCTTTCTACCGGCCAACGCCCGCAGCGCCATACTCGTGGCGGTTCGGATCTATCAGGCCATCGGGCAGAGATTGCGTGCGCGCTCCTTCGACTACTGGACCGTCCGTGCCGTCGTACCGACGGGCCGGAAGGCCATGATAACGGCAGGTGCGCTCCTTACCTGGCACGTTCGCCATTTGGTCGCGCGACCACTCGAGATCCACGAAGGAAGCCTGCATTGGGCGCTCGCCGGTATGACGGGCGCCAATCAACAGGGTGCGCATCATGCGTCCTGATGTGGAAATCCTGATCCTGGGTGGAGGATGCGCTGGCCTCAGTCTTGGCTCCCGGCTGGCGGATCGCGCGGGGGAAGGTCATCGCCATGCTAAGCAAGCATCTGAAGTCGGCCGCGTGCTGATTTTGGAGGAACGCACAGATTACAGCAACGACCGCACCTGGTGCTTCTGGCGCTTCGCGCCACACCGTTTCGAGCATCTGGTGAGCAACGCGTGGTCGAGGATGACGATCCGGGCCAAGGGCCGCACCATCCCCGTCGACTGCAACCTGACGCCTTATCAGATGATCGAGGCACTGCCGTTCTACTACGCAGCACAGGATGCGATTGGGCGTTCAGATGGAGTGGAGCTTGCTCTCGGGACGAACGTACTCGGCGAACCAAAGAAAGTCGCAAACGGATGGCAGGTGCAGACGAGCCGTGGTGTGGTGTCTGCTTCGGTGATCGTGGATACAAGGCCACCCCGATTACGCCATCCAAGCGATGCCACGCTCTGGCAGTCGTTTTCAGGACAGGAGATTATCTTCGACAGGCCAATATTTGATCCTTGTGTGGCAGGCTTGATGGACTTTGCGGATCCAAGAATGGAAGATGTGCTTTTTCACTATGTCTTGCCGTTCACACCGCAGCGCGCCCTCGTCGAGACAACAGTATTCGGCCCGAAGCCGGTCCCGATCTCGGGGCTCTTTTCGGCACAGGAAGACGCCGTCAGACGGCTGGCGAACGGAGCGCCTTTTCAGGTGTTGCGTGCCGAAAGTGGCGTCCTTCCAATGGGCATGACTGCGCATCGCCCGTCCCTCGGTCCGGGGCACTGCAGGGCTGGACTCATGAGTGGTGCCGCGAGACCAAGTACGGGTTATGCATTTCAGCGCATTCAGAAATGGGCCGACGAAGCGGCGCTGGCGATTGCACACGGCGGTGCACCGTCCGGTCATCAAAAGGATCCGGCACTCTGCAAAGCCATGGACCGGCTGTTCCTGCGCGTCGTGCGCGGGCATCCGGGCCGGGCACCGGACCTGTTCATGCGGATGTTCGGCAACACGGACCCGGCCCGGGTCATCCGATTTTTGAGCGACCGCGGATCGTTGATCGATTGCGCTGTGATCGGCGGAACTCTGCCGCTGCCATTGTTTCTGGGTGAAATGTTCAAAAGCATGTTCGACATTCCGATCAGGGTGCCGCAGCCGGCATGACCGGCGTGTTGCGGGCACAGGGGCTGTTCTTCAGCGCACTGGCAGTCATTGTCGCAGGCGCATCCACAATCTTGATCCATGTTGATCCACAGACCGAGCTTATTGTGGCATCGGTGATGATCCTTTTGCTCGGGGTCCCCCATGGCGCACTCGATATGATTTTTGCGCGCAAGCTCCATCAGATTACTTCTCTGCTAGGCTGGGTCTACTTCGGTTTTGTCTATGCCGCTCTAGCCGCAGCGGTCGTTGCCGTCTGGAGCATGGCACCAAGTGTGTTCCTGATCGGTTTTCTGCTGATTTCAGCAGCCCATTTTTCAGGCGATCCAGCACCCGGGACGCTTGCCATATCGCGGGTGATCTACGGAGGGGCGGTCATTATCCTTCCCACATTGCTGCACCCTGAGGTGGTTGCGCGGTTGTTCGCCATGCTGGCCGGACCTGAGGCCGCAGAAATGCTCATGCCCTGGCTCACGGAAGCAGCTCGGCCTTGGCTCTTGGTGCTCGTTCTGTGTTCTGCGATCGAGGCGAGACGGTCATGGCAGACCGGTTTGGAGCTGCTCGCCGTCGGACTGCTGGCGACGTTGGCGCCGCCGCTGATCGGCTTTACGGCGTTCTTTTGCGGGATGCATAGTGCACGCCACATTCTTCGTACGGTCGCTTATGGCCGGCCAATGGAACCTTGGATGGTCCTCGCATCTGGGCTGATTCCAATGGCGGTAGTTCTCGCGGGATCGGCCATCGGATGGAGATTTCTAGGTGGCATCTCTTTCGATGCGCGGCTCGTTCAGCTGGTCTTCGTTGGGCTGGCAGCACTGACCGTACCTCACATGGCCTTGATCGAACGTGTTCGCCTGTCCGGCTGGTCTTCTCATTCATAGTTCATCGCGAAGAAAATATATTCGTCTATGTAAGTTGTCGGCTTCAGTGTCCGTTCGGGACGTTTGTTACGCCAATGCGGGTTGTGGATAAGTGAGCCTGCGCAGCATAGAGCGTATTATTACAAAGCGTAATGAGACGGTTGCAAAGCGAAAGAGGTTGGGAGCGACGTGGGTTGGGGGAAGGCCTTTAGAAACGGTCCCGAAAGTTCATTTGAGCCACGCGCGATAGCCATTTAGCCTTTAGAGATAACGTCTAACTAAATAGTCACCTGTCCCCATCTATGGGCAAATCGTTTGGAAATCAAAGATGAATGCTATTACGAAATCGCCTCCCGCTTGGGGCCGCCGGAAACGGCACATGGACGATCTCTCCGACGCGGAGATTCTGGCGCTGGCAATTAGCAACGAGGAAGAAGCCGCACGCGCCTACATGGCCTTTGCTGAGGAACTCCGCTGTGAATACCCCGACAGCGCACGTCTGTTTACCGACATGGCGAATGAGGAAACGGAGCACCGCCATCGTCTCATCGAACTGTTCACCCGCAAGTTCGGCGATGCCATGCCCGCAATTCGCGCCGAGGACGTCCGCGGAATATTACAGGAGCGGCCGACCGGGCTCCTGAAGCCATCGGGAGCCGATGCGATGCGCCAACAGGCGCGTCAAATGGAAGTGAACGCCAGCCGCTTCTACCACCAGGCTGCCAGCCGGACGCTCGATGCCACCATCCGCAACGTGCTCGGTGACCTTGCTATCGCAGAGGCGGCGCACGAGAAGACAGCAGACGAGATCGACGAAAGCACGCCGCCGACGGACGGCAGGGTTCAGGAGATTGACAGCGCGAAGCGCCGCTTTGTTCTGCAGATCATCCAGCCCGGCCTGGTCGGATTGATGGATGGCTCGGTGTCGACCCTGGCGCCGGTGTTTGCGGCAGCCTTCGCCACCCACTCCTCGTGGAACGCATTCCTGGTCGGTCTCGCGGCATCTATTGGAGCGGGTATCTCCATGGGCTTCGCTGAAGCACTGGCAGACGATGGGAAATTGTCTGGTCGGGGCACGCCCTACCTTCGGGGATTCGTGTGCGGGCTGATGACGATCGCAGGCGGCATCGGCCATACGCTGCCTTATCTCATCTCCGATTTCTGGACCGCCACAGGCTTGGCAGCCGTTGTCGTGGTGCTCGAATTGCTCACGATTGCCTGGATCCAATGGCGGTACATGGACACTCCCCCTGTTTCGGCAGTTGCTAAGGTGATGCTTGGCGGTGCCCTCGTATTGGCTGCGGGCATCCTGATCGGTAACAGCTAATACCAGCCCGCCTAAAGACTGACCCACGCCCATTCGAATGTGCCTATCGAGGTGGTGCGTGTGGGATCTGCCATGAGCCAGTTCCAGGTGATTTTGCAGGCTTCCACGATATCGTCGTAGCTGTCCCAGACCAGGGCACAGAGTTTGTTCTGCCGTGGGTAGTGCCAGACATTTTCCAATGGGCTCAGCTCAGGGCTATAGGGCGGCAGGTGCCACAGGACGATGTTGTCCGAAACCACCAGCGCAGCACTCTGCTGGTGCTGGCCCACACCGTCGCACGTTAAGGCGGTGTCCGCAGCCCAGATGCCGTAAACTCATCCCGCGTGACCGTGACTGCGGAACCCGTGTCTTCACTCCCACCTGCGAATCGCAATCCGGCGTTATTCAGACAGGGTTCAGGCACGATGGGAATTCCCAGAGAGATAGAGCTTTTTCCGATCGATAGGGATCGGAGAGAATATCTAGTGGAGCGAATCTAACGCTTGGTGCCCTCGCCTGACCGCGGCGATGATCTTGTCGGGGTCCTTGGTCCATCTGAATGGGCGTGGGTTTTCGTTTGC
>JAYTHH010000400.1:0-10160 GCA_043732745.1 Rhodospirillales bacterium | reverse complement strand
GCAAATTCATATGGTCAATTCGGCCAATGTGGCGGTGGCGACCATCGAGACGCCGGGGGGTGTGCCGCGTTTTGATGGCAGTGCGCGGATCGATGGGGTGCCGGGGACGGCGGCGCCGGTGTTGATCGACTTTCTCGATGTCGCGGGCTCGACCTGTGGGGCGCTGCTGCCGACGGGACATGTGCGCGACACCGTCAATGGTATCGAGGTGACCTGCATCGATAACGGCATGCCTGTTGTCCTGATGCGGGCTGCGGATATGGGGATATCGGGTACCGAGACACCGGAGGCGATGGAGGCCAACGCGGAACTGCGCGCCCGGGTGGAGGCGCTGCGGCTGGCGGTGGGGCCGATGATGAACCTGGGCGATGTGGCCAAGAAGACAGTTCCGAAAATGTGCCTGATCGCGCCACCTGTGGCGGGTGGTTCGGTGTGCACGCGCAACTTCATTCCGCATCGCGTGCACAAGACCATCGGCGTGCTGGGGGCGGTGAGCGTGGCGACGGCCTGTGTGCTGCCGGGGTCGGTGGCGGATGGGATCGCCGTGCTGCCGACTGAGGGGCCGATGCGGCTGGAGGTGGAGCATCCGACCGGGTTCTTTACCGTGGATCTTGAGGTGGAGACGACGGATGCAGGTATCGCGGTGCGCCGTTCGGCGCTGTTGCGCACGGCGCGCCGGTTGATGGATGGCGCGGTTTATGTGCCCGGCAGCGTCTGGCCGGCGTGAAGAGGGGAGATTGCAGCATGGGTTTTTCGCATGTCGGCATTATCGGGCTCGGCGAGGTCGGCGGCATTTTCGCGCGGGATCTGCGGCAGAAGGGCGTGGGCCGGATCACGGCGTTCGATATCAAAGCAGTTTGGACCGACGGCGTTGAGATGATGCCGAATGCTGTGGATGCAGTGCGTGGGGCGGACTTGGTGATCAGCTCGGTGACCGCCGGCGGTGCGCTGGCAGCCCTCTCTGCGGCGCTGCCTGGTCTGGGGCATGCGCCTTTTGTGCTGGACGTGAATTCCGTGTCGCCGGGCACCAAGCAGGCGACGGCGGCGGTGGTTGACGCGGCCGGCGGGCGTTATGTGGAGGCGGCGGTGATGACGTCGGTGCCGCCGAAGGGGCTGGCCTCGCCGATGTGGCTGGGTGGGCCGCACGCGGCGGCTTTGGTAGAGGCGGCCGAAGGGCTGGGCATGAACTTGAAGGTGTTCTCCGACCAGATCGGTGCGGCGTCGTCTGTCAAAATGTGCCGCTGCATCATGATCAAGGGGCTGGAGGCGCTGACCACGGAATGCATGCTGACGGCGCGGCATTACGGGGTGGAGGAGCATGTGCTGGCGTCGCTGGGTGACACCTTGCCACATCCGGACTGGCGGGGGCTGGCGCGTTATGTGATGGGCCGGGCGTTGGTCCACGGCAAGCGGCGGTCCGAGGAGGTGGCGGAGGTTGCCGTGACGGTGGCTGAGGCCGGCGTGCCGCCTTTGATGAGCCTGGCGATCGCGGACCGGCAGGCGTTGGCGGCGGAGCAGGGGCGGATGCTGTCGAAAGAGATGCTGACCGATGGCAGCCTTGACGATCTGCTGGACACTTTGTTGGCCCAGCGGGCGGGGCTTCAGCACGCGGCGGATTGACGGAATTTCCGAGGCAGCGCTACCAACGTCCATAATCAATAAGGAAACGACCATGATCCGCATGCTTCCACGTCGTCTTGCCGGCGCTGTCCTGATGGGGGCGCTGGTGGCTGTCTCGCTTCCTGCCGTGGCGCAGGAGGCGTTCAAGATCGGGCTCATTCTGCCGATGACGGGGCCGTCGCAGTCCACCGGCAAGCAGATCAATGCGGCGGTGAAGCTGTTCATGGCACAGAACGGCGACATGGTGGCTGGCCGCAAGGTGGAGGTGATCCTGCGCGATGACGCAGGGGTGGCGGACACCACGCGGCGGGTGGCGCAGGAGCTGGTGGTGAAGGACCATGTGGCCGTGCTGGCGGGCTTCGGCCTGACGCCTCTCGCGTTGTCGGTGGCGCCGATTGCCACGCAGGCGAAGGTGCCGATGGTGGTGATGGCGGCGGCGACGTCTGTGATCACCGAGAAGTCGCCGTTCATCGTGCGCACGTCGCAGACCTTGCCGCAGGTGTCGGGCACGATGGGAACGTGGGCGGCGGGGCAGAACATCCGCAAGGTGGTGACGTTGGTGGCCGATTACGGCCCGGGGCTGGACGCCGAGACCTGGTTCAACAAGCAGTTCAAGGCGGCCGGCGGCGAGGTGCTGGACAGCCTGCGGGTGCCGTTGGCAAATCCGGATTTCGCGCCGTTCCTGCAGCGGGTGAATGATACGAAGCCCGATGCGGTGTTCGTGTTCACGCCGTCTGGCTTTGGTGCCGTGTTCATCAAGCAGTTCATCGAGCGCGGCCTGGACAAGACAGGCATCAAGCTGATCGGCACCGGCGACGTGACGGATGACGACCAGCTCAACGACATGGGCGACGTGACCTTGGGCGTGGTGACGGCGGGGCCGTATTCGGCGAGCCATCCTTCGGAGGACAACAAGAAGTTTGTTTCGACGTTCAAGGCGGCGAATGCAGGCATGCGGCCGAACTTCATGGCGGTGTTCGGCTATGACGGCATGCAGCTGATCTACGACGCCATCAAGAAGACCGGCGGCAAGGGCGATGGCGCAGCATTGGTGGACGCCATGAAAGGCGCTTCGTGGGAAAGCCCGCGCGGGCCGGTGATGATCGACCCCGCGACGCGCGACATCGTGCAGGATGTCTACATTCGGAAAGTGGAGCGCACCGGGGGCGAGCTTTACAACGATGAGTTCGCCACGGTGAAGCAAGTACGCGATCCCGCGCATGGTGCGATGCCTTAAAAAGCTTCTGAAAGCGCCACGGCGGTGTTGACCAATCTATTCGACGGCGTGGCGTATGGCATGCTGCTGTTCGTGATGGCCTGTGGGCTGTCCGTCACCTTGGGTCTCATGAATCTGATCAACCTGGCGCATGGCGCGTTTGCCATGGCCGGGGGGTATGTCACGGTGGTGCTGGTCAACCGTCTGGGCGTGCCATTCTTTGCGGCGCTGCCGCTGGCGTTTGTGGCGTCGGCGTTGATCGGGCTGGCGTTGGAACGCACGCTTTATGTGCATGTCTACAAGAAATCGCATCTGGAGCAGGTGCTGTTCAGCATCGGGCTGGTGTTCATGGCGATGTCGGGCGTGAGCTACACGCTCGGCTCACAGCAGGTTTTTATTCATTTGCCGGCGTTTCTTTCGACGCGGTTCGATGTGTTTGGCGTGAGCATCGGGGCGTATCGGTTGCTGATTATCGTGGTGTGCGGGGCGTTGGCGGCGGCGTTGCAGTTCGCTGTGGCGCGCACCCGGTTCGGGTCGCAATTGCGCGCGGCGGTGGATGATCCCGTGGTGGCGCGCGGGCTGGGGATCAATGTGGATCTGGTGTTTGCTGTGACGTTCGCTGTCGGATCTGGGCTGGCAGGGCTGGGCGGCGCGTTGGGGGCCGAACTGCTGGGGCTGGACCCGACGTTTCCCGTGAAGTTCATGGTATATTTTCTGATCGTGGTGGCGGTGGGCGGTTCGGCTGGGATGACGGGGCCGCTGGTGGCGGCGTTACTTCTGGGTGTGGCTGACGTGTCGGGCAAGTATTACCTGCCGCAGTTCGGCGCCTTCATCATCTATGTTCTGATGATCGTGGTGCTGCTGTGGCGGCCGCAGGGATTGTTCGGGCGGAGCGGCCGATGAGCACGCGGGAAGACAACATCGCGGCGGCCTCGAAGGCTTTGCGCGATGTATCGCGGGTGAAGCCGGCGGAAATGGCGTTCTGGCTGGCTTCGCTGGCGAGTTTCGTCTTTCTGCCGGAGCAGCATCTTCTGTTGAACGAGGTGTTGATCACGGGGCTGTTCGCGTTGTCGCTGGATCTGGTTCTGGGCTATGGCGGCATCGTGTCGCTGGGCCATGCGGCCTTCTTTGGCTTCGGCTGCTACGCGGCGGGGTTGCTGACAAAATACGGCGTGCCGGACCCGTTGCTGGGTCTGGCCATCGTGGCGGTGCTGACGGGGGCTTTGGGGTTTGTTACCAGCTTCCTGGTGCTGCGTGGCACCGACCTCACGCGGATCATGGTGACGTTGAGCGTGGGCGTGCTGCTGGGGGAGATCGCCAACCGGATGGCGTGGCTGACCGGGGGCGCGGACGGGTTGCAGGGTGTGGTACCCGGGCTGCTGCTGGGGCGGTTCGAGTTCGATATTTTCGGCGAAGTCGCCTACGGCTACACGCTGTGCGTGGGTTTCGCCCTATTCGTGATCGCGCGGCGGTTTGTAAATTCGCCGTTCGGATGGTCGGTGCGGGCGGTCAAGGAGAATGCGCTTCGGACCTCGGCGATCGGCATTCCCGTCAATCGGCGCCTGGTGGTGATTTATACGCTGGCGGCGGCGTATGCCGGGATTGCCGGTGCGTTGCTGACGCAGACGACACAGTTCGCTTCGTTGGATTTGTTCTCGTTCCACCGTTCTGCCGATCTGCTGCTGATCCTGATCATCGGCGGCACCGGCTATCTGTATGGCGGGCTGATCGGGGCGCTGGTGTTCAAGCTGATCCAGGACGCGATCGCCAATGTGACGCCGCAATACTGGGAGTTCTGGATCGGGCTTTTACTCGTCTGCTTCGTGCTGATCGGACGTGAGCGGATTGTGGGGCTGCCGGTGTTCGCCTGGCGGCGGGTGAGGGGGCGGTCGTGACGGCAGCACTTGAGACCCGAAATCTTGTACGTCGGTTCGGGGGGCTGCTGGCCACCAACGATGTGTCCATCTCGCTGGCGCGAGGCGCGCGGCATGCGTTGATCGGGCCGAATGGGGCGGGCAAGACGACGCTGATCAATCTGCTGACGGGGGTGCTGGCGCCGAGTTCAGGCAGTATTTCGCTGGAGGGCGTGGATATCAGCACGGCGTCGCGGTCGCGGCGGGTCGAGATGGGGTTGGTGCGGACGTTTCAGATCAACCAGTTGTTCCCGGGTTTTACGCCGTTGCAGACGGTGGGGTTGGCGGTGTCGCGCCGGCTGGGGCTGGACCGGAATATGTTTCGGCCGATCGGGTCGGACCTTCGGGTGATCGAGGGCAGCGTCGATGTGCTGGAGCGGTTCGATCTGATCTCGGTGATGAACCGGCCGACGGCGTCGTTGCCCTATGGCAAGCAGCGGCTTTTGGAGATTGCCGTGGCGATCGCGTGCGGGCCGCGCGTGCTTTTGCTGGATGAGCCCGCAGCGGGGGTGCCGGAGGGGGAGCGCGGAGAGATCATGGACGGGCTGGCGGCGCTGCCGGCCGATGTGACGGTGCTGCTGATCGAGCACGACATGGACCTGGTCTTTCGGTTCGCCGACCGGATATCTGTTCTTGTGGCCGGTGGCCTGCTGCTGGAGGGATCGCCTGCCGAGGTCGCCTGCGATCCGCGCGTGCGCGAGGTCTATCTGGGAGATCCGGCGCATGGCTGAGATCATTGCCGTCGAGCATCTACAGGCAGGCTATGGCAATGCGGTGGTGCTGGGCGATGTCTCGCTGGCGTTGGAGCGGGGGCAGTCGCTGGCGCTGCTGGGGCGTAACGGGATGGGCAAGACGACCTTGCTCAACACCATCGTGGGCGTGACGCGGCGCAGGGCGGGGGTGATCCGGCTGGGTGGGCGCGACATCACGAAGTTGCGGCCGGAGCAGCGGGCGCATGCCGGGATCGGCTGGGTGCCGCAGGAGCGGAACATTTTCCGCAGTCTGACGGTGGAAGAGAACATGACGGCGGTGGCGCGGCCGGGGCCTTGGGATGTTGCCCGGGTTTACGCGATGTTCCCGCGGCTGGCAGAGCGGCGGGCGAACATGGGCAACCAGCTTTCGGGTGGCGAGCAGCAGATGCTGGCGGTGGGGCGGGCGTTGGTGCTGAACCCAACTTTGATGTTGCTGGATGAGCCGACGGAGGGGTTGGCGCCGATCATCGTGCAGGAATTGATGGCGGCTTTGGCGCGGATTGTGCGCGATGAGGGGCTGTCGATGATCATCGTCGAGCAGCATGCGCACAAGGTGCTGGGGATCACGGATCAGGCGGTGATTTTGGAGAATGGGACGGTGGTGGCTGCGGGGACGTCCGCGGCGTTGCGGGAGGATGCGGCGATTTTGGAACGGCATCTTGGGGTGCGGGGGTGAAGGCGGTTTAGCGTGGGCCTAGTCCACCGTTTCGCTTTGGTGTCGAGCGAGACGGTGGATCAATTCCAACTACGGTCAGGCGGCGGCGGGGTAGTCGGTGTAGCCGACCTCTCCGCCGCCGTAGAAGGTGGCGCGGTTGTAGCGGGCGAGGGGTTGGTGGTGGCGGAGGCGCTCGACCAGGTCTGGGTTGGAGATGAACAGGCGGCCGAAGGCCACTGCGTCGGCGCGGTTGGTGGATACTTCGGTTTCGGCTGATTCTGCGGTGAAGCCGCCGGCTGCGATCACCTTGCCAGCGAACAGGCTGCGATAGGCGGCCACCACGTCAGGTGCGTTGGTGTCTGAAGCATCGGATCCGCCGGCGAGGGTGGCGCGGGGTTCGATAAAGTGCAGATAGGCGATGTTGCGCTTGCTGACTTCGCGGATCATGTGGCTGAACAGCGCGTCGGTGTTGCTGTCGGACATATCGCCGAACGTGCCGTGCGGGCTGAGGCGGATGCCGACGCGATCCGCGCTCCAGGTTGAAATGATGGCATCGAGCGCCTCCAGTGGCAGACGGACGCGGTTCTCGATCGGGCCGCCATAGGCGTCGGTGCGTTTGTTGGAACCGTCCTGCAGGAACTGGTCGAGCAGGTAGCCATTGGCCGAATGCAGCTCCACACCGTCAAATCCAGCTTCGCGGGCGTTCCTGGTGGCATCCACATAGGACTGGATCACGCCGGGAAGCTCGTCCAACGCCAGGGCGCGGGGCGTTTCGGTGTCGGCCATCTGCCAGGAGGCGGTCATGGTCTGGCCGGCGGGGCGGATGGCGGAGGCGGAGACGGGCAGGGCGCCGTTGTGGAACGAGGAATGTGAGGTCCGGCCGACATGCCAGAGCTGGAGGACTATCAGCCCACCTTTGGCATGCACGGCATCGGTGACCAGCTTCCAGCCTTGGGCCTGTTCCTGGGAGTGGATGCCGGGAGTTGCCGGATAGCCCTGGCCCTGCTGGCTGACCTGGGTGGCCTCGGCGATCAGCAGGCCGCCTTTGGTGGCGCGCTGGGCGTAGTATTCGGCGGAAAGCGGGCCGGGCACGTTGCCGGGTTGCAGGGAGCGCATGCGGGTGAGCGGCGCCATAACCACGCGATGGGCAAGGTCGAGTGCGCCGAGATGGACCGGCGAAAACAGGGTGATTTCGGTCAATGCGGTGTTTCCTGGTGCGCGCGATACGCCGCGTTGCAGCATGATCTGGGGATGCGACATCACGCATGAAACCCTTGGATCGCGCATACGCGGCTTTTCCGATCATTTCAGAAGGGTTGTGATGGCGCAGGCTCGATATCTGGCGGATGACATGCTGGCGGCGATCGATGACGCCACAGCTGGGTGCGACCATCCGGTTCGATCTGGCGATACAGGCCCTGGATTTCGTTCTCGAATCCGGCAAACAGGTTGGCGCCGCGTTCGAAGACCGTCAGATATTCGATCATCGGCTGGGCGGCGGCATCGAGCCGGATCGGCCATCTCAAAAAATTCCGGGACGCGCCAGGTTTCGGAACCGGACGCCACCAGATTGGACCTTGTGGTCGGATACCGGCGCGCGCGGAACGCACCGAGCGCGTATTCGACCATTGTCTGCCCCTATGCCCTGGCGGCTGCGACGCGGACGAAGGTGCTGATGATCCGGCTGCCGGCCTTCAGTGTTCCGCGCATGGAACCGGCCACCTTGGATTGCCCGCCGATGCGGCAGCGATAGGGGAGTGCCACTTCCGCGATACGCAGCCCGGCGCGGGCGGCCTTCATCTGCATCTCGATGTTCCAGCCATAGGTCATTTCCGACATCGCGAGATCCTGCAACGCGGTTCTCCGGATGGCGCGAAACGCGCACATGTCGGTGTAGCGAACCCCATAGAGCGAGCCGATGCCCAGGCCCGCCATGCGGCCAGCCACAACCTGGTGCCAGTTCATTGCGCCCTTTTCGCGTTCGCCCTGGGTGCGGGTGCCGAGCACGAAGTCTTTTTCGCCGGCCAGCACGGGCTCGGCGATGCGGCTGATAAGATCGCCGCGATCGGCACCGTCACCGTCCAGAAAGACGATGACGGTAGAGGAAGGAATTGCGGCTTCGGCGCCCAGATGACATGCGCGGCCATAGCCGCGGCCGGCGTCGATCACCCTCGCGCCTGCTGCACGCGCTGCGTCCTGCGTGCCGTCGGTGCTACCGCCGTCGGCTACGATGAGATCGCAGCGATAGGCCAGCGGAAACTCGGCCAGCACATGCGCAATGCTGTCCACCTCGTTGAAGGTGGGAATGACGATGCTGACCGGCTCACGCATGGATCAGAGGCTCCAGCGCAGGCCGCATCCCTGGCACGGCGCCGGTGGGGTTTCGCTCAACAGTCCAGAGCGGAAATCCTGGTAAGCCGGACTGTTCCAGATCTCGCGCAGGCTCTGCTGGGTGGCGTCGCCCAAGGTGTAGTTCTCGTAGCCGCGGGCAGAGAACGGCGCGATGCAGCAGGGTAGCGCGCGGCCATGGGCGGTGAAATACATCAGCGACCACGGTCGGCGACAGGTAGCCCACGGTTTGTCGTCGGCGGCGCGCTTCAGGCTTAGGCCAGGTTCGGTGGCGCCTGATGCGTCCAGGATGACGCCAAGCTCGGCGCCTATTTTTACGGCGGAGTCGATCGCTTCCTGTTCGTCGTCGCGCGTTGTTTCGAACAGCGAGAATTCCTTCTTCGCCAGACCGAACCCGGCATCGTCGAACACCAGGCGCTGTAGATGGACCTCGTTCACGCCCATGCCGGCGGCGAGGCGGACGAATGCCGGAAGCTGCTCGACGGTCTCCTTCATGCCGGTCAACCACAGTGAGACGCGCGGCGTGGTGGCGCCAATGCTGCGTTTGAAGGCGGTAAACTTGCCGACGTCGCGCACGATGCGGTCGAAGAAGTCCTTGCCGCGCACCCGCTCGTACGAAACCCGGTCGGCGGCATCGAGCGACACGCGCAGTTCGTCAAGCCCGGTATCGACCAGTTCCTGGAATTTCTTCGGATTGAGCAGGGTGCCGTTGGTGTTGAAGAGCACGTAGATGTTGCGCTGTTTGAGGTAGCGGACCATGCGGAACAGGTCCTTCACCAGCATCGGCTCGCCGACGCCGTGCAGCACGACGCGAGAAACGTTGGGCACCTGGTCGACGATCTTGGTGAACAGCTCCCAGCTCAGATCCATCGGCGGTTCGAGTTCCTCGAACGTGCGCGGACAGGTTTCGCACAGCAGGTTGCACCGGTTGGTGACCTCCAGGTAGAGGCACACCGGCGGGGCTTCGGCCTCGGCCGCACGCTTGGCGTCCACTTCCTCAAAATAACGGCGAGGGTTGCGCAGGGTCGTGGCGGACATCAAAAGCTTCCTTGCAGAACTGGAGTGGCGACGGCGATTCGGGAAGATCGCGCATCGATCCACATGAGGGCGATCGCGGGGGCGTAAAGGAGAGACGGTATCAGGAAATAATCAGGAAATGGATGGTAGTAGAGGATGCCTGCAGCGGCAGACAGCCAGATTGCCGAACGGCTTGGTGCAAGTGTGGCGGGCACAGCGAGCCAGACGAAGTACCAGGCATAATGCGGTGACAAGCCGACCATCGTGACGGCTGCCAGCAGTCCGGCATCGGCACAAAAACGCATGATATCGGCCTCGGTTCCGGGAGGCGGGCGGCGGCGAAAGGCGATCCAGGCGCCAAGTGCCGCCAGCAGGCAGGCGAATGCGGCGAGATAGGCTTTGGGCGCCCAGGCCGGGAGATCGCCAAGCAGGCCCAGTCCGGCCAGCGCCCAGATGCCGCTGCCATTGGCCAGCCCCTCCTCGGTGCCGTAGCTTCCAAGGAAGCCCAGAACCTTGATGCCGGCGTCGCCTGCCCAGGCGTAAAAGCCGTAGAGTATGGTCACCACGGCGATGGCGCCGGTGGCGAGGCGCAGGCCGGGCTTGCCGTTCCGCCAGAGGGCCGCGGCGAGGACGGCGGG